>NZ_SZWV01000079.1:63436-75317 GCF_005280945.1 Citrobacter sp. wls718 | reverse complement strand
GGCTAACGCCTTATCCGGCCTACAGGTAGCCCTATCCCTTGTTACAACCGTACTGAATCAATATGCCAGATGTTCTCGGCGTACTCTTTGATGGTTCTGTCCGATGAGAAGTAGCCCATGTTGGCGATGTTAATCATTGCCTTGGTGGTCCACTGCTCCGGCTCGCGGTACAGTTCATCCACCTTGTCCTGACAGTCGACATAGCTACGATAGTCCGCCAGCACCTGATAGTGGTCACCGAAGTTGATCAGCGAATCCACCAGATCGCGATAGCGCCCCGGCTCTTCAGGACTGAAGACCCCGCTGCCAATTTGCGTCAGCACCTGATGCAGCTCCTCATCTTTCTCGTAATACTCGCGCGGCTTGTAACCTTTGCTACGCAAGGCCTCCACCTCTTCTGCGGTATTCCCGAAGATAAAGATATTCTCCGCACCCACATGCTCCAGCATCTCGACGTTGGCTCCGTCCAGCGTACCGATGGTCAACGCACCGTTCAGCGCAAATTTCATGTTACTGGTCCCGGAGGCTTCGGTCCCGGCCAGTGAAATCTGCTCAGACAGGTCGGCGGCAGGAATGATCACCTGCGCCAGACTGACGCTGTAGTTCGGGATGAACACCACCTTCAGCTTGTCGCCAATCTGCGGATCGTTGTTGATCACTTTTGCCACATCGTTGATCAAATGGATGATGTGCTTCGCCATGTAATAGGCCGACGCGGCCTTACCGGCGAAGATATTCACGCGCGGCACCCACTCGGCGTCAGGATCGGCCTTGATGCGGTTGTAGCGGGTGATCACATGCAGCACGTTCATCAGCTGGCGTTTGTACTCATGAATACGCTTGATCTGCACGTCAAACAGCGATTTCGGATTCACCACCACGTTAAGCTGCTGGGCGATAAGCGTCGCCAGACGCTTTTTATTCTCCAGCTTCGCACGGCGTATGGCCTGGTTCACCAGAGGGTAATCACAATGCTGTTCCAGCTCGCTAAGTTGGCTGAGATCGGTTCGCCAGGTACGGCCAATGTTCTCATCCAGTACCTCAGAAAGCGGCGGGTTGGCCAGCGCCAGCCAGCGGCGCGGCGTCACGCCGTTGGTGACGTTGCAAAAACGCGTCGGGAAGATTTTCGCAAAATCAGCAAACAGCGACTGCACCATCAGGTTGGAGTGCAGCTCAGACACGCCGTTTACTTTATGGCTGACCACCACCGCCAGCCACGCCATACGCACGCGGCGGCCGTTGGACTCATCAATGATCGAGGTACGTCCCAGCAGGCCGGTATCGTTCGGATACTGCTCCTGCAACGTCTTCAGGAAGTAGTCGTTAATCTCAAAGATGATTTGCAGATGGCGCGGCAGGATCTTGCCCAGCATATCCACCGGCCAGGTTTCCAGTGCTTCGCTCATCAGCGTGTGGTTGGTGTACGAGAACACCTGGCAGCAGACCTCAAACGCATCGTCCCAGCTAAACTTGTGCTCATCAATCAGCAGGCGCATCAGCTCAGGGATCGACAACACCGGGTGGGTATCGTTGAGGTGAATGGCGATTTTATCCGCCAGGTTGTCGTAGGTTTTGTGCAGCTGATAATGGCGGCTCAAAATATCCTGGATCGTCGAGGAGACCAGGAAGTACTCCTGGCGCAGACGCAGCTCGCGCCCGGAATAGGTGGAGTCATCCGGATACAGTACGCGGGAGACGTTCTCAGAGTGGTTTTTATCTTCCACCGCCGCAAAGTAGTCGCCCTGGTTAAATTTACCGAGGTTGATTGCGCTACTGGCCTGAGCATTCCACAGGCGCAGCGTATTGGTCGCGTCAGTGTCGTAGCCCGGGATAATCTGGTCGTATGCTACCGCGAGGATCTCTTCGGTCTCGACCCAGCGCATCTTCTTGCCTTCCATCTGAACACGGCCACCAAAGCGCACCTTGTAGCGCGTATTGTGGCGTTTGAACTCCCACGGGTTACCGTATTCCAGCCAGTAGTCCGGCGACTCTTTCTGTCGGCCATCAACAATATTCTGCTTGAACATGCCGTAGTCGTAGCGAATACCGTAGCCGCGGCCCGGCAGGCCTAACGTCGCCAGCGAGTCGAGGAAGCAGGCTGCCAGACGCCCGAGGCCGCCGTTACCGAGGCCGGGGTCATTTTCTTCGTCGATCAGATCTTCGAGATCCAACCCCATGCCTTCCAGCGCATTTTTGACATCGTCATAAATTCCCAACGATAACAGTGCATTGGAAAGCGTGCGGCCAATCAGAAACTCCATTGACAGGTAATAGACTTGGCGAGTTTCCTGAGATAATTGCGCACGATTAGAACGCAGCCAGCGCTCCACGAGGCGATCGCGCACCGCGAACAACGTGGCGTTCAGCCACTCATGTTTGTTGGCAATAACCGGATCTTTGCCAATCGTGAACATCAGCTTGTAGGCGATAGAATGCTTAAGAGCCTCTACGCTGAGTGTGGGCGATGCATAACTAAATGGAGCATTCATATAGGTGATTCCTGGATATCTATTTCAAGCGATAGTAAAGCTCACGGTAGGATTTCGCCGCGACTTGCCAGCTAAAATCCATGGCCATTGCCTGACGTTGTACAAACCGCCAGAGCGAAGGGCGCGACCACAACACGAAAGCACGCCGGATTGCCCGCAACAGCGACCAGGCATTACTATCTTCAAATACAAACCCACTGGCGATACCGTCCGCCAGGTTTTCCAGCGAACTGTCGGATACCGTATCAGCCAGCCCACCGGTACGCCGCACCAGCGGTAGCGTACCGTACTTCAGTCCATACAATTGTGTTAAGCCACACGGCTCAAAGCGACTGGGCACCAGAATAACGTCAGCCCCGCCCATAATGCGGTGCGAGAAGGCCTCATGATAGCCAATCTGTACACCCACCTGGCCCGGATGCTCTGCCGCTGCCGCAAGGAAACCTTCCTGCAACACCGGATCGCCCGCACCCAGTAACGCTAACTGTCCGCCCTGCTCCAGTAAACCGGGCAGCGCTTCCAGCACCAGATCCAGCCCTTTCTGGCTGGTCAGGCGGCTCACGACTGCAAAAAGCGGCACTTTGTCGTTAACCTTAAGCCCCATCGCAATCTGCAGTTCACGCTTGTTCTCGGCTTTGTCTTCAAGCGAGTCACGCGTGTAGCGCGATGCCAGCAGCAGGTCCGTTTCCGGACTCCAGATGTTTTCATCAACGCCGTTCAGCACGCCGGAAAGACGTCCTTCACGATGACGCTGCTGCAACAATCCCTCCATCCCATAGGCAAATTGCGCCTCGGTGATTTCCCGCGCGTAGGTCGGGCTAACCGCCGTAATATGGTCGGCGTAGTACAACCCCGCCTTCAGGAAAGAAATCTGCCCGTTGAACTCCAGTCCATGCACATTAAAGAATGACCATGGCAATTGGATGTCATCCATATGCTTTGCATAAAACATGCCTTGATAGGCCAGGTTGTGCACGGTAAACACCGATTTCGCCGGGTGGCCGCGTGCCGCCAGATACGCCGGGGCCAGACCTGCATGCCAGTCGTGCGCATGCACCACATCCGGGCGCCAGAATGGATCAAGCCCGCAGGCCATTTCGCATCCCACCCAGCCGAGCAGCGCAAAGCGCAGGACGTTATCAGAGTAAGCAAACAGGTTAGTATCGTGATACGGGCTGCCGGGACGGTCGTAGAGGTGCGGCGCGTCAATCAGGTAAATACCGACGCCGTTGTAATGGCCGAACAGCAGCGTGATACGTCCGGCAAAGGTATCGCGCCGCGTCACGACCTGCGCATCAGGAATGCCGCGACGGATATCCGGAAACGCCGGGAGCACGACGCGGGCATCCACGCCATCGGCAATTTGCGCGGCCGGCAACGCGCCAAGAACATCTGCCAGTCCCCCGGTTTTTAACAGGGGGAACATCTCTGAACATACGTGTAAAACCTGCATTATCGCTCCTGTTTGATCTGCAGTTTGCGCAGCATTTCACGCGTGACCAGCACAATACCTTCCTCTGAACGGTAGAAACGACGTGCATCTTCTTCCGCGTTTTCACCAATCACCATGCCTTCAGGGATGACGCAGGCACGGTCAACGATGCAGCGGCGTAAGCGGCATGAACGCCCGACCCACACTTCAGGTAACAACACTGCCGAATCAATGTTACAGAAAGAATTCACCCGCACCCGCGGGAACAGAACAGACTGCACCACCACCGAACCGGAAATAATACAGCCGCCAGAGACCAGCGAGTTCAGCGTCATGCCGTGGCTACCGGAGCGGTCCTGCACAAACTTCGCCGGCGGCAGTGATTCCATGTGTGTGCGAATCGGCCAGTCCTGATCGTACATATCCAGTTCCGGGGTAACCGACGCCAGATCGAGGTTAGCCTTCCAGTAGGCTTCCAGCGTCCCAACGTCACGCCAGTACGGCTCGGATTCCGGGTCTGACTGTACGCAGGATTTAGGGAATGGATGTGCATAAGCCATGCCAGCTGCGGTAATTTTCGGGATGATATCTTTGCCAAAGTCATGGCTGGAGTTTTCATCGAGATCATCTTCTTCAAGTAGTTCATACAGATAATCGGCGTTGAAAACATAGATCCCCATACTGGCAAGGGATCGGGTCGGATCGTTTGGCATAGCCGGTGGATTCGCCGGTTTTTCCACGAATTCGATGATTTTGTCGCTGTCGTCGACGTCCATGACGCCAAAGGCGCTGGCTTCCTCAATCGGCACCGGCATACAGGCCACGGTGCAGCGTGCGCCTTTTTCGACATGGTCGATCAGCATGCGCGAATAGTCCTGTTTGTAGATATGATCGCCCGCGAGGATCACCACATATTCCGCTTTATAGCGTCGAATGATGTCCAGGTTTTGGGTGACCGCATCTGCCGTACCGCGATACCAATTTTCACCCTGCATTCTTTGCTGGGCAGGCAGCAGATCGACAAACTCGTTCATCTCTTCACTGAAGAACGACCAGCCGCGCTGAATATGCTGCACCAGCGTGTGGGACTGGTACTGGGTGATCACGCCAATACGGCGGATCCCGGAGTTAATGCAGTTGGATAAAGCAAAATCGATAATGCGGAACTTACCGCCAAAGTGCACGGCAGGCTTAGCACGTTTGTTGGTTAAATCTTTCAGGCGGGTACCACGACCACCGGCCAGGATTAGGGCAACAGATTTTAATGGCAGCTGGCGCGCCAACATTACACGATCGTTCTTCTCTAAACTCACCATGACTAACTCCTTTTTTATCATCTTTGGAACACACACAGTCCGTGCGCAGGTCCCTGCCAGACAGCCGTAATAACCGGATTATCCTCTCCGGCAAATGGAGGAACGGCATGCCATTCCCCTTCAGGTAAAACGATATCTGTCACCTCAAGCGTGGCGTTTATCACGATCAGAAAACGGTCTGAAAGCAGGATCTGCATCTGCCTCGGGCCGTTTTGCCACTCATCCGCACTTAAGGGTTGTGCGTATCGGTTCAGCCAACGCACATTGCCGTCGCCCTCTTCCCACCAGCGATCGTCTGTTAAGGCAGGGATCTGCTGGCGAAGATGAATCAACGCGGCGGTGAATGTGGTTAGCCCGCTGTTTGCCTGCTGCCAGTCCAGCCAGGTTAAGGCGTTATCCTGGCAGTAAGCGTTATTGTTACCGTGCTGGCTATGACCATGTTCATCTCCCGCCAGCAACATCGGTGTACCCTGAGAAAGCAGCAACGTCGTCAACAGGGCATGCTTGCTGTCGCGTCGCCGTTCAATCAGGTCCAGCGTGCCGCCTAATCCTTCTTTACCATGATTGTCGCTGTAGTTATTGCTAGTGCCGTCGCGATTTTCCTCACCATTCGCTTCATTGTGCTTATTTGTGAAGCACACACAGTCACGCAGCGTAAAACCATCGTGCGCCGTCACCAGATTGACCGATGCGCTGGGTTTGCGACCAGGGTGTTTAAACATGTCGCTGGAAGCCGCAAAACGTCCGGCAAACTCCCCAAGGGGCAGATTACGCTGGAGCCAGAAGCGTCGACTTGCATCGCGGAAATGGTCATTCCACTCAGCAAACGGCGGGGGAAAATTCCCAACCTGATACCCGCCTTCACCGATATCCCACGGCTCCGCAATCAGCTTAACGCCTGAAAGCAGCGGGCAGTTTTGGATTGCGGTAAATAGCGGCGCATCCTGACGAAACGCAGGCGTACGCCCCATGACGGATGCTAAATCAAAACGAAAACCGTCCACATGGCAGGTTTCCACCCAATAGCGCAGGCATTCGCACGCATACTCCACGACACCGGGATGGCTCAGGTTGAGGGTGTTCCCACAGCCGGTCCAGTTGTAGTAATCACCATCGTCCCTGATCCAATAATAGCTACGGTTATCAATTCCGCGCAGGGAGAAGACCGGCCCTTCAAGATCCAGCTCAGCGCTGTGGTTCAAAACGATATCGAGAATGACCTCAATCCCCGCTTTGTGTAGCGCTTTGACGGCATCGCGAAACTCATCCAGCGCGTGTTCAGGTGAGCAGGCATAGGCCGGATGCAGTGCAAACATGGCTACCGGGTTGTAGCCCCAGTAGTTCGACAGCCCCAGCCGCTGCAGTCGCGGCTCGCTGGTGAAATGCACCACGGGCAGCAGTTCCAGCGCAGTAATGCCGAGACGCTTGAAATAGTCGATCATCACCGGATGACCGAGCGCTTTGTAAGTGCCGCGAATCTGTTGCGGAATGTCCGGGTGCAGATACGTCAGCCCTTTAACATGCGCTTCGTAGATAACGGTATTGCCCCACGGCGTGCGCGGCGGGGCATCGTCTTCCCAGTCATAATGGTCTGACACCACCACGCTTTTCAGGGCAATCGCCGCGTTATCGTGATGATCCGGTTCGTTCATTCCACCGTGCAGCAGCGGGTTATCTTTTAACTCGCCGTCGACCCGGCGCGCACAGGGGTCAATCAGCAGTTTCGCCGGGTTAAAACGGTGTCCCTGCTGCGGCTGCCACGGACCATGTACGCGGTAACCGTAGCGCAAACCGGGCCGGGCATCGGCCAGATAGCCGTGCCAGACATCACCGCTACGCCCCGGCAAATCATAGCGATGCTCACAGCCTTGCTCATCGAATATGCACAGTTCGACGCGCTCGGCATGCGCCGAAAAAAGGGTGAAATTAACGCCATGGCCGTCATACGTTGCACCATGGGGGGTGGCATTGCCGGTTGCCAGTTGTGTCATCACCCCTCCCGCATCAGCCAAATCGTGGCCAGCGGCGGCAACGTCAGGCTCAGTGAATGCTGGCGACCGTGGCTGGCAATTTCATCGCTTTGTACTGCGCCGCCGTTGCCGGTATTGCTACCGTGGTAATGCATCGAGTCTGTGTTGAGGATTTCTCGCCATTTGCCCGGTTGATTGATGCCAAAGCGGTAGCCGTGGCGAGGTACCGGCGTAAAGTTGCTGGCAACGATAATTTCATTACCGGCTTTATCACGACGAACAAAAATCAGCACCGACCGTTCGTTGTCATCGACCACCAGCCATTCAAAACCATAGCCGTCAAAGTCGAGTTCATGCAGCGCTTTGTGATGACGATAAGTGTGGTTCAGGTCGCGCACCAGACGCTGTACGCCGTGATGCCAGTTATCCCCCCCCTCCAGCAGATGCCAGTCGAGGCTGGCGTCGTGGTTCCATTCACGGCCCTGGGCAAACTCATTACCCATAAACAGCAGCTTCTTACCCGGGAAGGCCCACATCCAGCCATAGTAGGCGCGCAGGTTGGCAAACTTCTGCCACGCATCGCCCGGCATGCGGTCGAGGATCGATTTCTTACCGTGCACCACTTCATCGTGTGACAGCGGCAGCACAAAGTTCTCGGTGTAGTTGTACAGCATGCCGAAGGTCAGCTTATCGTGATGGTGCTGGCGATAAACCGGGTCCAGCTTCATGTAGTCCAGCGTGTCGTGCATCCAGCCGAGGTTCCACTTGTACCAGAAACCTAAGCCGCCCATGTCCTGCGGTCTTGATACACCGGCAAAGTCGGTCGACTCTTCCGCCATACTCACCGCGCCCGGTACCTGTTCGCCAAGAATACGGTTGGTATTACGCAAAAATTCGATGGCTTCGAGGTTCTCACGCCCACCGAATTCGTTCGGGATCCACTCGCCGTCTTTGCGGCTGTAATCGCGGTAAATCATCGACGCCACGGCATCCACGCGCAGCGCGTCAATGCCAAAGCGCTCAATCCAGTACAGGGCGTTACCCACCAGATAATTACTGACTTCACGGCGACCGTAGTTGTAGATCAGCGTGTTCCAGTCCTGGTGATAGCCTTCGCGCGGGTCGCTATGCTCATACAAGCTGGTACCGTCAAACTGAGCCAGGCCGAAGTCATCCGACGGGAAGTGACCGGGTACCCAGTCGAGGATCACGTTCAGCCCCGCCTGATGCGCGGCATTCACAAAATAGCGGAAGTCATCGCGCGTGCCGAAGCGTCGGGTCGGCGCATACATGCCGGTCGGCTGATAGCCCCAACTGCCGTCAAACGGGTGCTCGCTAACCGGCAACAGCTCAATATGGGTAAAGCCCATCCACTTCACATAGGGGATCAGTTGATCCGCCAGTTCGCGATAGCTCAGCCAGAAGTTGTTGTCCGTATGGCGACGCCACGAGCCCAGATGCACTTCGTAGATAGAGATCGGCGCATCAAACTGGTTGGCTTTTTTGCGTTCCTCCGTTTGCACCACTTTTTCGGGCAAACCGCAGATCACCGACGCCGTTTCCGGACGCATTTGCGCTTCAAAGGCATACGGGTCGGCTTTAACACGCAAATGACCGTTGGCATCGATCATCTCGTATTTGTACAGCTGCCCCTGCTGTGCACCGGGGATAAACAGCTCCCAGATTCCGCTCTCTTTGCGCAGGCGCATCGGGTGGCGGCGACCATCCCAGTAGTTGAACTGCCCTACTACCGAAACGCGTCGTGCGTTCGGTGCCCAGACGGAAAATCGCGTGCCGGTCACGCCATCCATGGTATCCGCATGTGCGCCCAGCGTTTCGTACGGGCGCAGATGCGTCCCTTCGGACAACAGCCAGGCGTCCATATCCTGAATAAGCGGGCCAAAACGGTAAGGGTCATCGATCAGATTCTGCTGTCCATGCCAGACAACAGCCAGCTGATAGCGAAAGAAATTTTTACGGCGGGGAATTACAGCACAGAAAAAACCGCGAGGGTCGAGGCAATCCAGCTTGCCGACTTTGCGTCCGGTTTTTGGTTCGATCACCCACACTTCGGTGGCGTCAGGTAAAAGAGCACGGACTTCAAGCCCGGCGTCAGTTTGGTGCATACCGAGTACGGAAAAAGGATCCGCAAAATGGCCTGCAATTAGCGCATTAATCACGTCTCTATCGATACGAACGGACATGGTTGTCATCCTGTTTTATGGTGTCACCCCTTCCAACTGATTTTCGACATCAGGTAGTGACACTTTTTTTGACCTGAACGACGCAGCACAATTGTGCATCCTCTCTGCGTCGTCCCACCTTCAGGCAACAACTTAATACCTCCGGTATTAAGTCACTCTTAAAGAATAGCCAATGCTTTATCTTACTCCCGGTAAAAATGAAACATCTGCGCTTACTCCTGTATTACGCAAAAAAAAGGGCGACTCAGCACCCAATGTTTAAACACGGTCTGTGTCTGCCGGATGGCGATATGCTTATCCGGCAGTCCCGCATTACGCCAGCTGACGCAGCATCCGGCGCAATGGTTCCGCAGCACCCCAGAGCAGCTGATCGCCCACGGTAAAGGCTGACAGGAACTCCGGCCCCATATTCAGCTTACGCAGACGACCGACTGGCGTGGTCAACGTACCGGTAACGGCCGCTGGGGTTAACTCACGCATGGTGATATCCCGATCGTTTGGCACCACTTTCGCCCACGGATTGTGCGCGGCCAGCAGTTCTTCCACGGTCGGAATCGACACATCTTTTTTCAGTTTAATCGTGAACGCCTGGCTGTGGCAGCGCAGTGCGCCGACGCGCACGCACAGACCATCTACCGGGATCACGGAAGACGTGTTAAGAATTTTGTTGGTTTCCGCCTGCCCTTTCCACTCTTCGCGGCTCTGGCCGTTATCGAGCTGTTTGTCGATCCACGGAATCAGGCTCCCGGCCAGCGGGACGCCAAAGTTATCAACCGGCAGGGAGCCGCTACGGGACAGGGTTGTCACTTTACGTTCGATATCGAGGATAGCAGAAGAAGGGGTCGCCAGTTCATCGGCCACATGGCTATACAGATGGCCCATCTGCGACAGCAGTTCACGCATATGACGCGCGCCGCCGCCGGAAGCCGCCTGGTAGGTCGCCACGGACACCCAGTCCACCAGATCGTTGGCGAACAGACCGCCGAGTGACATCAGCATCAGGCTAACGGTGCAGTTACCGCCGACAAACGTCTTGATGCCGTTGTTCAGACCATCGGTGATCACATTCTGGTTAACCGGATCGAGAATAATGATGGCATCGTCTTTCATGCGCAGTGAAGAGGCCGCGTCAATCCAGTAACCCTGCCAACCGCTTTCACGAAGCTTTGGATAGATTTCGTTGGTATAATCGCCGCCCTGACAGGTCACAATAATGTCGAGCGCCTTCAGCGCATCGAGATCAAATGCATCCTGAAGCATGCCGGTGGAGGTCGCACCAAACGTCGGTGCCGCCTGCCCAAGCTGGGAAGTAGAAAAGAAAACAGGGCGAATGGCGTCGAAGTCGCGTTCTTCTACCATGCGTTGCATGAGTACAGAGCCGACCATACCGCGCCAGCCGATAAAACCAACATTTTTCATAGCGTTTTTTTCCTGCAGAGATGTGTGCTGTGTATGTACGCCATTATCCTGTGACGTATCCTTCACCATACAAAAAGCAGCCAAAGTCGCAAGTGAAATTAATCAATGATAGCGAAGCCATCAGTAATGCGACTTATCCCGCTGCGCTCGCAAGCAGAAAGTCCGCGGTAATTATCAGGGAATTTGAGTTATGAATGAAATCATTTCAGCGGCAGTTTTATTGATCCTGATTATGGATCCGCTCGGAAATCTGCCCATTTTCATGTCCGTATTGAAACATACTGAACCGAAACGCCGTCGCGCAATTATGATTCGCGAGCTGTTTATTGCGCTGCTGGTGATGCTGATATTCCTGTTTGCGGGCGAGAAAATTCTGGCATTTCTTAACCTGCGCGCGGAAACCGTGTCGATTTCCGGGGGCATCATTTTGTTCCTGATCGCCATCAAGATGATTTTCCCCAGCGCCACCGGTAACAGCACCGGACTGCCCGCAGGCGAAGAGCCGTTTATCGTTCCACTGGCCATTCCGCTGGTGGCGGGCCCCACCATCCTGGCGTCGTTGATGCTGTTGTCGCATCAGTACCCGAATCAGATGGGACATCTGGTGATTGCCCTGCTGATCGCCTGGGGCGGAACGTTTGTGATTTTATTGCAGTCGTCGCTGTTCCTGCGCCTGCTGGGTGAGAAAGGGGTTAACGCGCTTGAGCGCCTGATGGGGCTGATTCTGGTGATGATGGCAACCCAGATGTTCCTCGATGGCGTACGGATGTGGATGAAGGGGTGACGCACTCATATTACGCCGGGTGGCGGCTTCGCCTGACCCGGCCTACGATGTGGATGTGTGCTCGTTTGTAGGCCCGGTAAGCGCAAGCGCCACCGGGCAACCGTTTTGAAGCTGGAGAGCATGGCATTTCAGAGAACGATTCCGTTCACGTTATGTTCATTGCTTCTCTGAGATCTCGTCACCGGTGAACGTGTTAAGGGGGCTACGCAACCCCCTTAACAATCCCGGCTCTCCGGCAGGAAAATCGCCGCTTCGCGGTTCCCTCCA
>NZ_SZWV01000079.1:48754-63159 GCF_005280945.1 Citrobacter sp. wls718 | reverse complement strand
ATGCGGGCAGAGGGGACGGCCTGCCTCGCGTTATTGCAACCGACCCTAACAGAACCTGTACCGCATCACCTGCAAGCCAGCCTGACGGTGGAAACATTCCCCACCCGTTCTCCGCTCTTTGAGCCTGAACCCGACCAGATGGGGCGCTACTGTCAGTTATTAACGCACCTGCTGATGAGTAAAACGCTGTCTGACGAGATGGAACGCGTGGCAGGTGACTTACTGCAGGATCTGGTGGAATATTTCGCCGATACGCTAAAAGCACCGCGCTGGCTGAAAACAGAAGAAGGGTTGGTCGTGCTATAAAAAAGCCGGGTAGCGCTTACCCGGCCTACGGTGTGGAAATGTGCTCGTTTGTAGGCCCGGTAAGCGCAAGCGCCACCGGGCAATGCCCTCAGCTCAATAGCTGGAAAGCAATCATACCGACAATTGCACCGACCGTGCCGAGGATGGTTTCCATCATCGTCCAGGTCTTCAGCGTTTGCGCTTCGGTCGCACCAGTGAACTTACCGAACAGCCAGAAACCGGCGTCATTCACGTGACTGACCACGATAGAGCCACCCGCGATACAGATAGACAGGGCCGCCATCTGCGCGCCGGAGAAGTTCAGCTGTTCAATCACCGGCATCACCAGACCGACCGCCGTTAAGCAGGCCACGGTTGCAGAACCCTGAATGATACGCACCGCCGCTGCCAGCACGAAGCAGGTGATGGCAATCGGCAGGCCCATACCGGTTAATGCTTCACCCAGTGCCGGACCGACACCAGAATCCACCAGCACCTGCTTGAATACGCCACCAGCACCGATCACCAGCAGAATAATCCCCGCCGGTTGCAGCGCATGACCGCAGATCTCCATCACTTTGTCTTTTGGCATCCCCTGGCGAATGGCCAGGCCGTAAATCGCCACCAGGCACGCCACCAGAATCGCGGTGAACGGGTGACCGATAAACTCGAACCATTCGTAGGTTGAAGAACCGACCGGCACAAAGCGTGCGGCGATGGTTTTCAGACCCACCAGTACCAGCGGAAGCAGGATCAGCGACAAGCTGAAGCCGAAGGACGGCATTTTCCCCTCGCCCAGATGCGGCTCGGTAATGTCTTCCGGCACGTGCAGCTCAACGTAACGGCTGATAAAGTTGCCCCACAGCGGCCCGGCGATAATCATGCCCGGGATCGCCGCACACAGGCCAATCAGGATCATCCAGCCAAAGTCGGCGTGCATCTGAGAAGCCAGCAGCATCGGCGCGGGCCCCGGCAGCAGAAACGCCGCCGCTGCCGCCACGCCCGCAAACAGCGGAATGACCAGCTTAACCAAGTTGGTACCGGTGTGGCGCGCCATCGAGAACGCCACGCTTATCAGCAGCACAATCGCCACTTCAAAGAACAACGGTAATGCGCAAATCAGACCGGCCAGACCAATCGCATAGTGCGCGCGACTGTGACCAAAGGATTTCAGCATTTTGACGGCAATCTGATCGACCGCGCCCGTTTCATGCAAAATCTTACCGAACATGGCACCAAGAGCGACCACAATCGCTAGGAAGCCCAGCGTGCCCCCCATCCCTTTTTCCATAGTGGCCGCAATTTTATCGAGCGGCATACCGGAAAAGAGACCTGCACCAATAGACACCACCATCAAAGCAACGAAGGCGTGCATACGCGCCTTCATTACTAAAAACAGCAGTAATAAAACAGACCCTACTGCTGTTAAAACAAGCGTTAATGTAGTCACTACTTACTGCCTTGGTTTATAACCTCAATGGTGCTCGCTACCACACCGTCCAGTGGTTGATCGATATCCACCACCAGTACATCGCTTTCGTCCGCACCCGGCTCTTCCAGCGCATCGAACTGGGTAACCAGCATCTGCGTTTTGAAGAAGTGACCTTTGCGCGCTTTCAGGCGGCTTTCAATCACGTCGAAGTCCCCTTTCAGGTAGATGAAAGAGAGATTCGGATTGCCTTCGCGAAGCAGGTCGCGATAGTGTTTTTTCAGCGCAGAACACACGATCAGCGAGACCTTGTTGGTACGCTGCATCGCAAAGGCGGCATCATTGAGCGCCTGTAACCACGGCTTACGGTCGTCGTCGTTCAACGGCTCACCGGCGGCCATTTTCGTGATGTTGCTGCGCGGATGGAGAAAATCGCCATCAAGAAACGCGGCCTGCAGTTGATGCGCCACTTCGCTGGCGACAGCAGATTTACCGCTGCCCGATACGCCCATCAGAACGTAAACGTGGTGATCATGATTAGTCGTGCTCAAAGCGTTGCCCCCACTGGTACAAGAATCAGGAATTGTTACGGGTAACTGTTATCGGTAACATTGTCCAGCCGGACAAATGGAGAAGCAATATCCATTCGTGCTCGAAGTGTATAAGTGTGAGCTACGTCAAACTTGTCGGCTTAAATAGATCCGCCCGGTGACAAGGTGAAACCTAAATCTAACATTTTAGGTGTGACTGCTTCACCGCGGATACGCGCCAGCAGACGCTCAGCGCCAATGCTGCCCATCCGTTCACGCGGCGTGAGCACGCTCGCCAGACGCGGTTCCATCACCTGCCCGATGTCATGACCGTGGAAACCAGCGATCGCCATATCATCCGGAATTTTCAGCCCTAAGCGCTGGCATTCAAATGCCGCCCCGACCGCCAGGTCATCGTTAGTACAGAACACACCGTCCAGCTGCGGGTATTCACGCCGCGCCTGACGGATAAGCTCAATACCAGACGAATAGGAAGAAGATTGTTCCACCATCACGCTATACGGCACCAGACCGGCGTCGCGCATGGCCTGCTCGTAGCCCCTCTGTTTGATGATAGTTCGTTCATCCAGACGCGCTCCCAGATAGGCAATGTGGCGATGCCCACGCGCGATAATGGCGGCGGTCATCTGGCGGGCGGCTTCGAAGTTGTCAAAACCGACGGCGATATCAAGACACGGAGACTGGCTGTCCATCAGTTCAACCACCGGGATCCCCGCCACTTCGATCATTTTCAATGTACGCGGGGTGTGGCTGCGTTCGGTGAGGATCAGGCCATCGATATTCCACGATAGCATTGATTCCAGACGTTCCTGCTCCATCTCGGGCTTATAGCCGTAGTGCGCCAGCATGGTCTGATAACCGTGGCGGTCAGTCACGGCCTCAATGCCACGTAACACTTCAGCAAAAACCTGGTTGGTGAGAGAGGGTAACAGCACGCCGATAGCACGGCTGGTAGCATTTGAAAGGATATCAGGAGCACGATTGGGAATATAACCCAGCTCATCAAGTGCAGCGGCAATTTTGCCCCGCAGCGCCACGGAGACCTGCTCCGGGTTGCGCAAAAAGCGACTGACCGTCATTTTGGTCACGCCCACGCGGTCGGCTACATCCTGAAGTACGGGTCTTTTCTTTTTCATCGTCCTGAAGCGTTAAAAAGGGATAGATTCCCCGAGTTTACCACGGACGTGCGGATTTAATGACAAACGATGAAAAGCCGGATGGCGACGCTGTCGCGTCTTATCCGGCCTACAAGGGTTACAGCACGTTATACAGGCGGCAGGTCAAACAGTAATACTTCGCTGTCGCTGTCGGCATGAATCGAAATGGCCTGTTCATCCCAGATTGCCAGACCATCACTGGTGGACGCTTTGGTTCCGTTGATGGTGACATTGCCTTTCACGACCTGGATCCACACGCGGCGTTCCGCGGCTATCTGATGTACCGATTGCTCATCTTTGAGCAGCGCCCAGCGGTACAGCTCCATATCCTGGTAAACCTTCAGCGAACCGTCACGCGCATCCGGCGACAGCACCAGCTGTTTGCCCTGCGCGGCATCAAAACGGCGCTGCTCGTAGCGTGGCGTAATGCCGTTTTCCTGCGGGATGATCCAAATCTGATACAGGTGCAGCTTCTCGGTGTCGCTTGGGTTGTACTCCGAGTGACGGATCCCCGTCCCGGCGCTCATAATCTGGAATTCACCTGCAGGTACCTGCTCTTTATTACCCATGCTGTCCTGATGCTCCACCGCACCTTCCAGTACGTAGGTCAGGATTTCCATGTCTTTATGGGGATGCGTACCAAAGCCCTGGCCTGCGTCGATCACGTCATCGTTAATCACGCGCAGTGCCGAGAACCCCATAAAATTCGGGTCATAGTAGTTGGCAAACGAGAAGGTATGCCAGGAATCGAGCCAGCCATGATTTGCATGACCACGGTCATTTGCTTTGCGTAAGAAGATCATTGTGTTCACCCCCAGATGTTTTCGATGGAGTCAGTGTGGACTCAATCACTCAGGGATCATAGAGGGTGAAAATTGACGCCTCTGTTCAAAAAAAATGAACAAGCCCAGAGGCGTCACTTAGCGCTATTTGGCGAGGGTTATCGTGGCAGGCGTTGCCTGTTCAAAGGCGCGCTCGAGGATCTCGAGGTTAGTAAGAACGTCAGATTCCTTGACGTAATTAGGCATACCGGTGGTCAGCGACTGATACAGCGCATCATAGACGCGGCCGTAGTCGCCCACTTCCGGTTTCATCTCTTCTTTCACCGTGATGCCATCATCGTTGACATATTCCAGCACACCCACTGAATCATCGGCGGCAAAACCGGGTTCCCCCGGCATAATATTGGCCTTCAGGCTGGTCTCCTGCTGGTCGATACCGTACTTCACAAACGAGCCTTTAGTGCCGTGAACGATAAACTTCGGATAGTCGATTTTCACCAGGTGGCTGGTTTTGACGATAGCCTTCAGGTCACCGTAGAACAGCTGCGCTTCAAAGGTATCATCAGGATTCGCTTTGTTGCGCAGGCTACGGATGTCATAGGCAACGTGGTCGGGGCGACCAAACAACGAGATAATTTGGTCCATGGTATGTACGCCCAGCCCATAGAATGCGCCGTCCTGCGGCAGACCCGGCTGGGTTTCCACCACCGGGCGGTAGTAGTCAAAATGGCTCTCCACTTCAACAATCTCGCCCAACTTGCCGCTCTCAATCGCCTTTTTGGCGGTGAGGAAGCAGGAATCGAAGCGACGATTCTGGTACGGCGTAACGATCAGCCCCTTGCTTTGCGCCAGTTCGAACAGCGCTTTTGCCTCTGCCAGCGTTGGTGTGAACGGTTTCTCCACCAGCACGTTTTTACCCGCTTCCAGCGCACGCTTTGCGTATTCAAAGTGACTGTCTGTATGTGTGCAGACGATCACCAGCTTCACCTGCGGATCGTTTAATACCTCGTCGAGGTCGCTGGTAAAGTGGATGTGTGAATATTGCGGTGCCTGCTCTTCCGGCTTGGCGTGACGACGGAAGATATGCGCCACGTGCCAGCTGTCTTTGCGGTTGAGAACGTACGGTAAATGGTAGCGGGTGGTGCTTTTACCAAACCCAATGAATGCGCAGTGTAAGGCCATGAGGCAATCCTTTTGAAGGTGATTGCCTACACCATAGCGCAAAGTGGGGGGAGACTGAATCCATCCTGTCATCGTGCCGGATGCGGCGTGGCCTTATCCGGCCTACAAAAGCAGTAGCCTCAAGATCGGCCGGCGGCGTCGCGGTCAGTTTGTTCACGGCAAGCGCGCAGGGCCCGGAGCGTACTAAATGTACGTGAGGAGCACGAGCACTTCCCGGGGACAAAATGGCAAGTAAGCCAGGCTGAAACAAAACCCCAAAAAAAAAGCCAGCAAAAGCTGGCTAAAGTAATACTGGAAGCAATGTGAGCAATGTCGTGCTTTCAGGTTCTCCGTAGGGTTCCCCTGAACGCAGAGCAATAATAATCATTCTCATTCGCACTTGTCTACTTCTTTTTGCAAAAAAAATGCAGTTGACGGAATTTTCTTTCTCAGCGAGTGTAAATGCTCAATTAACCCTGCAGGAGATAAGGAATGAGTGAGATAGTGATACGCCACGCTGAAAAGAAAGATTACGACGCCATTCGTCAAATCCATGCCCAGCCGGAGGTGTATCACAATACGCTACAGGTTCCTCATCCTTCCATGGAGATGTGGCAAGAACGGCTCGCCGAGCGCACCGGTGTCAAACAACTGGTTGCCTGCATTGATGATATTGTCGTGGGGCACTTATGCATTGAAGTCACCCAGCGCCCGCGCCGCAGTCACGTCGCTGATTTTGGGATCTGCGTAGATGCCCGCTGGCAAAATCGCGGCGTCGCCAGCGCGCTCATCCGCACCATGATCGACATGTGCGACAACTGGCTGCGCGTCGAGCGTATTGAGCTGACGGTGTTTGTCGATAATGAGCCTGCTGTGGCGGTGTACAAAAAGTATGGCTTTGAAATCGAAGGGACCGGTAAGAAATATGGCCTGCGCAACGGTGAGTACGTTGATGCGTACTTTATGGCGCGCGTGAAGTAATGGTTGGGCGAGTCATCTCGCCCTTTTTATTGAAAGGACGCATCGTGAAAAAGGTTTTATCGCTGGTTCTGCTGGCAACGATTTCCCCCGGCTACGCCACGACCGTACAAAATGTGGATTCCATCCCCAACGCCATTCACCATCCGGAAGGCAAGCAGATTTTCGCCGAGCAAATGATGGGGGCAACGCCCGCCAAAGGGTTTGGTGAACTGCCGCAAGGGTTAGAGGTGGCGCAATGGATTAGCTGGGTTGCGCCGAATGAAGACCCCAAAAACCTGATTATGACCGGTGCCAAAGCCTGGGGCAAAAACGGGAAATACATTGGCGTCGCCTGTTTTGCCGATAATCAGGCAGAGGCAGAACAAACCAGGAAACGCGCAGATAACGGCTGTCCGGAAAATTACAGCACCAGCCGCGTCAATAAATTATATCTCGGCGTTTTCTCCTGGCAGAATCAACAGTTGCAGCCGATCGCACGTTCAGAAAAACCGCTGGACCAGCTCTCAACGTGGAATGAAAACGCCGAAGCGCAGAGTGATGATGAGTCCGTCAAACCGCTGGCTTATTACACCAAACTGGATCTGGCCCCTTATCGGATCGCACCCGATACCCTGGCATTCGGGGTACGCGGCGGGTACTCAAATGCGTATTCCGGCGGCGGTGCATTTTATGAAGTGCTGGAGCTCTACGCGATTAAAGACAACAAGATAATCAACGTGTTTTCCAACCTTGTTTACCAATATCAGGATATCGCCGGGGACTGGAATCAGGACGGAACGCGACAGCACGACATCAGCGAAAGTAAGTACATCCTGAAAATACGCACGGCAAAGACCGCCGGTTTTTATGACGTAGAGCGTGTTAACCTTGAGGATAAAAGCAGTCGCATATATCGCTGGTCTGAATCACAGCAACAGTACGTTCCCTAGCTGACAGATAAGGCCTACAGCGTATAGCACGATGTAGGCCACTGATATGAATAAAAAAACATCAACAATTATTCTTTCAATATCCCCCCATTATTAAATATATAAAAACTTCTCTCCTTGGTTATTTATATTCAGAATCCCCTCAAGAATATTCACTTAAAATGAAACGTTTTGTTTCTGCTATATACGAACACCATCAGAAAGCGTAAATAAAAACAAAGAGAAAAATTACCATTTTTACGATAACACGTAATAAAAGGATAAGAATTTCATGAGTGATATCGTCTATCTGATGGTTTCAGGACAACAGCAAGGGGCTATTTCTGATGGATGTGGAACCATTGCATCCGTGGGTAACCGCTGGCAAATAGGGCACGAAGACGAAATTTTTACCTTTTCGTTAACTAATAGTATAACCAGTACTGGCGCAGGTTCTCATTTGCACGGACTGCGATTTTGTAAACTGATAGATAAAAGCACCCAATTATTTGTTAATGCTATTAACAACAACGAGCAGTTATATATGGAGTTTTATTTCTACCGCATCAATAGATTCGGTAAATGGGAGAAGTATTATTATATTCAACTGCGGGGAGCATTTATATCAGCCATTCAATACCAATTCAGCGAGAATAATTTAGATACAGAAACAATAAACATCAACTATGAATATATCCTTTGCAAACATCTTATTGCCAACACTGAGTTCAGCTACCTGGCGTTGCCCGAAAACTACAACCGCCTGTTTATCCCCCCTCCCAAAACCCCTGCAGACAACGGCCTCAATACGTTAAACAGCAAAGGGGTTGGCAGACTGCTTGCCGCCGGAGGGATCTACAACGGGAATATCGACGGTTTCAGGGAAACGGCGGAAAAGCTGGGAGGCGATGCGATTAAAGGATATGATCAAGTCCTGAATGAAAAAACGACAGGTGCGTTACTTGCAGCAAGTTCAATTTTGTTAGCCAGACGTTCTAGTTTTGATTATTATCATGAAATTACCATCTATCTTGGAAAACTAAGAGGCGAACCCAAATTACTTTCTGGCGTAATCGTAAAAGAAATAAATTACACCCGAAGAAACCCAATAGAAGCAGCAGCATTACGAAAGGAATTCGATAGTACTATAAGGAAAAAGTTCATTATTGACCTTGCCAAAAAACCTATTTACACAAATAGATTTAATTCGGAAGATTTTTTAAGAATGCGTAACGGGAATGTTCCTCATAACTATAGTGTTCACCATAAATTACCATTAGATGATGGAGGAACAAATAGCTTTGATAATTTAGTACTAACAAAGAACGAACCCTATCACAAAATATTTACCAATATGCAATCCAATGTAACAAGAAAAATGTTACCCGGCGAAAGCAAAACAATACTCTGGGCAATCCCTTCAGGTTCAATTTACCCACTTAAGTAATATTGCAGGATTAAAGAAAAAATGAAGATTGAAGACCTTCTTGTTGAATTAAAAATCATGATGGATAACTTTGCTTATCCTATAGAAGATGCCATAAAAAGTTCATTTATTGAAAGCATCACAAAAAGAAACTCTAAAACTGAAACATCACCGACACTCGAACAATTATGTGATGAAGTCTGCATATTATTCTCTAATCAACCTGATTATTTAACATTCTTAGAAACAATGGATGGGTTTGAGTATAATGGATTAAGGATTTTCAGTCTTTCAATACCAGAATCTTTAGTTAATAACTTATTTATAGTGAACGAGTTTTATAGAAATAATGATGACTATATAAACCCTGATCTTGCTGAACGATTAGTCATTGGCGATGATAGTATTTCGTTATTCACCTATGATACTAAAACCTGTCTCTTTGAAATTAGAGATAAGATCGGCACTGATAATGTATTTGGAACATTTAAATCCTTTACTGAATTTTTAAATGAAATTCTAGACACTGTTCGTTAATAAATACCAGGACACATAATGAGAAAATTGTCTTTAAATGCTTTAGAACAAAAAGCAAAGGAAATAAGCAAGAAAACATTAGGTGGTTATATATTACCAGACGAAATATTATCACAATTGGCCTCAGGAGTAATTATTGATGGTGACGACAGAGTTTTTGTTTTGTTCATACCTAAAAAACTTGCAAAAGATACAATAGACATTCTCAGAATAAGAATGAATATTTATTCTGAGGAGGGTTTTGTTGAATATGTTGGGCTTGAGCGAAAAAAGTAGAGAGCAAAACAATAAAGTCATGTTCTATAAGGGGAATGCTAATGATCTCTTACGAAGAAGCCATAAACAAAGCCAATAAATATCTTTACGATGCGGATTCTCCTGTCGTTATCACACTCCATGGACGGTTTGCAGAAGGTTGTTTTTTTGCTTCGAGACCAGGGAATACCTTGAAACCGGAGACAACGCTGCCCGTCTGGCAGGAAACGCTCCATTCATCATCGATAAAGATAGTGGTGAAATCTTTGATTTAGGCACTGCCTGGCCGCTGGAGAAATATTTAAAAGACTACGAAGAAAGCAAAAAAACACGAAGCTACGCTTACTCGGATGCGATTAACTATGATAACTGAAACAGAGCTTAACGTACTGAAAGTTATGGCTGAAAAAGATATTGACTGGAACTGGATAGCTTTGGATCGTGCTCTTTATACGAGAGGCGTTTCTGGATTTGGTAATGTTGCGAATATCGTAACGAGCCTTGTCAATAGCGGATTGGTTGATGTCGTATATGGTGAAGATAAATCAAGACCACGCTACAAAGTAGCCCAAAATGGCTTTAACTTGATCAAAGAGCAACAGCATCTTTTTTAGTTTAAAATATTATGCTCGTTAAATATTGAGCCTTCCAAGTAAGCCCTCTCCCACCGAAGAGGGCCGTCATTCTTAGTACCCCGCCGTTAAATCATCCACGGAGCGTGGGTCAGACGCGCCATACAGTGCGCCATCCGGCCCGACCATAATGCTCTGGGTGCTGCCCATCGCCTCTTTGAGCGCGACTTTTTGCCCTTTCTGTTCTAACAGTTTGATGGTGTCCGGGCTGAAGCCTTTTTCGATGCGCAGCTCATCCGGCAACCACTGATGATGGAAACGCGGTGCATTGGTGGCTTCGGCGACGTTCATTCCAAAATCAATGCTGTTGACCACCATTTGCAGCACAGTAGTGATAATACGACTGCCGCCAGGGCTGCCGGTAACCAGCCAGGTTTTACCGTCTTTCACTACGATGGTCGGCGACATGGACGACAGCGGGCGCTTATTCGGCCCTACCGCGTTGGCATCACCGCCCACCAGCCCGTAAACGTTCGGGACACCCGGTTTGGCAGAGAAGTCATCCATTTCGTTATTGAGCAGAATACCGGTGTTACCCGCCACAATACCGGTGCCGAAGGTGGTGTTCAGGGTATAGGTCACCGCCACGGTGTTGCCGTCTTTATCCACCACCGAGAAGTGGGTGGTTTGGTTACTTTCGTACGGGGCAAGCTTGCCCGGTTTGATCTGACTGGAGGGTTTGGCTTTATTGATATCGATCTGCTCGGCAAGCGATTTGGCATACGCTTTGTTGGTCAGCGCCTGCCACGGTACCTTCACAAAATCCGGATCGCCAAGGTATTCAGAGCGGTCGGCGTAAGCATACTTCTCCGCCTCCGCCATCACCTGCATGGCATCGGCGCTGCCAAATCCGTATTTCTTCATATCGAAGTTTTCGAGAATATTAAGGATCTGCACAATATGAATACCGCCAGAGGACGGGGGCGGCATCGAGAAGACCTGGTATCCGCGATAGTCGCCGCTAATCGGTTTACGCTCCACGGCTTTATAAGCGGCTAAATCGTCTTTGCTCATCAGCCCGCCGTTCTTCTTCATCTCCTCGGCTATCTGATCGGCAATCGCCCCTTTATAAAACGCATCCGGGCCATTCTCGGCAATCATCTCGAGGCTTTTCGCCAGGTTTTTCTGTACCAGCTTGTCGCCCTTTTTCAGCGGTTCGCCGTCTTTCCAGAAAATAGCTTTGCTGTTCTCGTGGTTGGGGATCACTTCGCTGCCGTACGTTTTGAGATCGTCAGCCAGCGCATCGTTTACCACAAACCCCTCTGCCGCCAACTTCATCGCCGGGCGTACCACTTTGTTGAGCGGCAGGGTGCCGTATTTCTCCAGCGCCAGCGAGAATCCGGCCACGGTCCCCGGCGTGCCGGAAGCCAGATGCGAGGTTAGCGATTTTTTACTGTCCGGATTGCCCTGATCGTCGAGGAACATATCACGCGTGGCGTTAGCCGGCGCCATTTCACGGAAATCGATAGCGGTCGTATTCCCGTCTTTGGTGCGCAGCAGCATAAATCCACCGCCGCCCAGGTTCCCCGCCTGGGGATGCGTCACCGCCAGTGCATACCCCACGGCCACGGCAGCATCTACCGCGTTACCCCCCTGCTTTAAGATATCTACCCCAACCTGCGTGGCCATCGCATCCACGGAGGCAACCATCCCCTGCTGCGCGCGCACGGGATGGAACACATCTTCTTCCACGCCATATGATACTGGCGGCGCAGCCGGTGCGGCAGCCGCGCTGAAACAGCTTCCTGAGAGCAGAGCAGCAATGGCTACCCGGCGTATAAACGTCGGTTTTATCATCGTTATTCTCCAGATGTACGGGGGTCTGCCCCCACTAAGCCTGGTGCATAACTCTGAAATAACCATCGTAACGACGAGAAAGGAGTAAACTAAAGAGATCCCCGAGAGGAGAAAAGCGATGAAACGACTCTTGATTTTAGCCATGCTATTGCCGTTTGCAGGCTTTGCACAGCCCATCAACACCATGAACAACCCGAATAAACCGGGTTATCAGATCCCGAGTCAGCAGCGGATGCAGACACAAATGCAATCACAGCAAATTCAGCAGAAAGGGATGCTGAACCAACAGTTGCAGACGCAGACGCGCATGCAACAGCAGCATATGGAAAATCAAATCAACACCAACTCCCAGCGCGTGCGCCAGTCTCAGCCGGGGGAGTTGAATACCAGCCAACAGCAAATGCTACCCAACAACAACGGTGGGATGCTAAACACCAACCGCAATCCGGACAGCACGCTGAATAAACAGCAGCAAATGCTGTCGGAGAAAAAGAACGGCGACATGCTTAAGCCCTCCAGCACGCCGCAGCCTAACGTGCCGTTAAAAACGATTGGGCCTTAATAGGGCTGAAAATCCGGCCCAATGACATCAATGGCATCGGTACAGATGCAATCCACCCCCCAGCGCAATAGCTCTGCCGCGCGCTGGGGACGGTTGACGGTGTACACCAGAATGCGTAACCCGGCATCACGTATCGCATCGACACGCGCTTCATCCAGCAGCGTATAGTTTAGATGAAGAGAAACGCAGCCCAGCCGCGACGTGAGTTCGCGCCAGTCGTCACGCCATTCATCAAGCAGCAGCCCGCGCGGCAGTTCCGGTGCGGCCTGCTGTGCAGCTTCAAGAGCCTCAATGTCAAAGGATGACAGCAGCGGCGGCGTCATGTCAGCCCAGAGTTCACGCGCTGCCAGCGCAACGGCTCTGCCGGTGAGTGCCTCGCTACCCGTAGTGGGTTTAATCTCAATATTGGCCATCATGCGATGCTGACGGCAGCGGTCCGCCACCTGAGAAAGCAACGGCAACGGCTCGCCTTTGAACTCGCCGCTAAACCAGCCCCCGGCATCAACGCGCAGCAGATCCTGCCAGTTCAGCTCCCCTGCGACGCCCCAGCCGTTGCTGGTGCGTTCAAGGTTGTCGTCGTGCAGTAAGAAGATCTCGCCATCTTTTGACAATTTCGCGTCAAATTCGATCATGGTATGCCCGAATCGCGCCCCCACATCGATTGCCGCCAGCGTGTTTTCCGGGGCCAGTTTACCGCCACCACGATGGGCGACAATATGGGGATAAGGCCAGTTACTCATACTCGTTGTCCTGTTTCGCCATCAAAGAGATGCATATGGTTTTCGGGCAGATGCAGCCACAGCGTGCTGCCTGCCGTCGGGCGATGCTGATGCGCCAGCCGCACCACCAGTTTCTGCTCGCCCCAGCGTCCGTGGGCCAGGTTATCCGCGCCCAGCATTTCCAGGGTGTCTAGCACCTGTGGCACGCCGCCTTCGGCCTGCGAGCTTAGCGCAATATGCTCCGGGCGGATACCCAGCGTCATGTTACGCCCAATATGGCGCGAATAATCCTTGCCGAGGGGCAACATCATGCCGCTCTCCAGCTCAAAATGATGGCCCGTGGCGCTGATACGCCCGTCCAGAAGGTTCATGGCCGGGCTGCCGATAAAGCTCGCCACAAAGCGGCTGGCCGGTTTTTCGTACACCTCAACCGGCGTACCGATTTGTTCGGCGACGCCTTTGTTCATCACCAGTACCCGCTGGGCAAGGGTCATAGCTTCGACCTGATCGTGGGTTACGTAAAGTGAGGTGGTTTTCAGTCGCCGGTGCAGATGTTGTAACTCCAGACGCATCTGCACGCGCAGCTTGGCATCAAGGTTGGAAAGCGGCTCATCAAACAGGAATACTGCCGGTTCGCGCACAATCGCCCGTCCCATCGCCACACGCTGACGCTGGCCACCGGAAAGCTCGCGTGGGCGACGTTTGAGCAGTTCGCTCAGCTCAAGGATACGCGCGGCATCGTTCACACGCTCGGCAATGTGCGCTTTGCTCATGCCGCGAATTTTCAACCCCCAGGCCATGTTTTCTTCCACACTCATATGCGGGTAGAGCGCGTAATTCTGGAACACCATCGCAATACCGCGATCTTTCGGCTCCATCTCAGTGACGCGCTTATTTTCAATCCAGATATCGCCGCTGCTCACCCGCTCCAGTCCGGCGACCATGCGCAGCAGCGTAGACTTACCGCAGCCGGACGGCCCGACCATTACGATAAACTCTCCGTCCGCAACGTCCAGCGTCAGCGGTTTAATCACCTGGGTTTTACCGTCCCAGCTTTTGGTTACTGCCTGTAGTTTTAAACCAGCCATTTTATTTCTCACTATCGACCAGGCCACGCACAAACGCGCGCTGCATGGCTAACACGATGATTACCGGAGGGATAAGCGTCAGCAGCATAGCTGCCATCACGTGGTTCCACTGCGTCGTACCTTCACCGGTGGCGA
>NZ_SZWV01000079.1:37751-48714 GCF_005280945.1 Citrobacter sp. wls718 | reverse complement strand
CACCGCCGTGCCCAGGTTCACGTCGGTAATAATCAACAACGGCCACAGATACTGGTTCCAGCCGTAAATAAAGGTGATGACGAACAGCGCCGCCAGATTGGTTTTTGACAGCGGCAGCACGATGTCGCGGAAAAAACGCATCGGTGATGCGCCGTCAATACGCGCCGCTTCCACCAGTTCATCTGGCAGGGTCATAAAGAACTGGCGGAACAGGAATGTCGCGGTGGCGGATGCCATCAGCGGCAGCGTCAGACCTGCGTAGCTGTCGAGCATTTTCAGGTTGGCGATCACCTCTACCGTCGGGAAAATTCGCACCTCCACCGGCAGCATCAACGTAATAAAAATCATCCAGAAGAACAGGTTACGCAGCGGAAAGCGAAACCAGACGATGGCGAATGCGGAGAGCATCGACACCGTGATTTTCCCCAGCGTAATGCTGAACGCCATGATGAAACTGTTGAGCATCATCAACCAGAATGGTGCGCTGTTCACGCCCACCCCGTTGACCCAGATGGTGTGCATGTTATCCAGCAGATGGGTTCCGGGAACCAGCGTCATCGGCGTGTCATATACCGCTTGGTTGTCCAGCGTCGCCGCCACAAACGCAACGTACAGCGGGAACAGGATCACCATGATCCCCAGAATCAGCAGGGTGTGGCTGAATATTGTCAGCCAGCGACGGTTCTCAATCATTGGTAACGCACCTTACTTTCCACATAGCGGAACTGCACCACGGTCAAAATAATAACGAGGAACATCAGCACCACCGATTGTGCAGCGGAAGACGCCAGATCCAGCCCGACAAATCCTTCACGGTAGATCTTATAAATCAGCGTGGTCGTCGCCTGCACCGGTCCGCCCGCCGTGGCGGCATCAATCACCGGGAAGGTGTCAAAGAAGGCGTACACCAGATTCACCACCAGCAGGAAAAAACTCACCGGGGCAATCAGCGGCAACGCCAGCTTGAAGAAGCGCCGGATTGGACCCGCACCGTCAATCGCGGCGGCTTCTATCAGCGAGCGAGGAATAGACTGTAATGCGGCAAAGAAGAACAGGAAGTTGTAACTAATCTGCTTCCAGACCGAGGCAAATACCACGAGGAACATGGCCTGGCCGCTGTTTTGCGCATGATTCCAGTCGTAGCCAAACTCACCGAGAAAATGCGTAATCAACCCGCGCCCTGGATTAAACAGAAAGATCCACAGCACCGCAGCGACGGCAGGGGCCACCGCGTAAGGCAGCAGCATCAGCGTCTGGTAGAAACGGCTGCCGCGCACCACGTAATTCACCAGCGCGGCAAAAAACAGCGACACCAACAGACCGCTTACCGTGACTAACGTACTGAACTTGATGGTGGTCCAGAACGAATCAAGGTAGTACGGGTCATGAAACAGCGCGACAAAATTATCCAGCCCCACGAACTGGCTGGAAAAACCAAATGGATCGACGCTTTGTAGCGAATACCACAGCGCTTCACCCGCAGGCCAGATAAAGAAAATAAGGGTGATAGCCAGCTGCGGGGCCACCAATAAATAGGGTAGCCAGCGCGAGCGGAACACCGGTCGGGATGAGGACATGACAGTTCTTTTCCTGGAAGGTGCCGGATGGCGGTGCAAGCACCTTATCCGGCCTACAAACGCTGTAGGCCTGATAAGCGCAGCGCCATCAGGCACTTATACACTTAAGATTTGGTCGACTGCTCGAAGCGACGCAGTAACTGGTTGCCGCGCTCAACGGCGGTATCCAACGCTTGCTGTGGGGTTTTCTTACCGGTCCAGACGCTTTCCAGTTCCTCATCCACGATGGTGCGGATCTGCGGCATATTGCCCAAGCGCAGTCCTTTGGTGAACGGCAACGGTGGCTTGTTCAGCATCTGACGCGTGGCGGTATCCGCCCCCGGGTTCTTGTCATAGAAGCCCTGTTCGCGAGTCAGATCGTAGGCGGCGGTGGTGATCGGCAGATAGCCCGTTTTCTGGTGCCATTCAGCCGCAATTTCAGGCTTCGCCAGGAAGTTAAGGAACTGCGCCACGCCAGCGTAGGTTTCTTTGTCTTTACCCTGCATCACCCACAGGCTCGCACCGCCGATAATCGCGTTCTGCGGGGCACCTTTCACGTCGGCATCGTACGGCATCATACCGACGCCATAGTTGAATTTCGCATAGTGACGGATGTCGGCCAGAGAGCCGGAAGAAGCAGTGGTAATCGCACAGTCACCGTTGTAAAACTTCTCGGTGGATTCATCTTTGCGCCCGAAGTAGCTGAAATCACCCTTCTTGTTTAGCTCTTGCAGCAGTGCAATATGTTTCACCTGCTCCGGCTTATTAAACTCCAGCACCGCATCGGTACCGTCAAAACCATTGTTTTTAGTGGCGACCGGCAAACCGTTCCAGGCACTAAAGTTTTCAATCTGGATCCACCCCTGCCAGCCGCTGGCATAGCCGCACTTCATGCCTGCAGCCTTCAACTTCGCGGTGTACTCCGCCAGGTCCTGCCAGGTTTTTGGCGGCTGTTCAGGGTCTAAACCGGCTTTTTTGAAGGCATCTTTGTTGTAGTACAGCACCGGGGTGGAGCTGTTAAACGGCTGGGAGAGCAAATGTCCGGTTTTAGAGTCGGTGTAATAACCGGAAACCGTCGGCACAAACTGAGACTCATCAAAGTTAATTCCAGCCTCTTTGAACACTTCATAGACCGGCTTAATTGCCTTTGAGGCCATCATGGTTGCCGTCCCGACTTCGTAAACCTGCAGCAGAGCAGGCGCGTTACCGGTACGGAATGCGGCGATCCCCGCGCTCAGGCTCTGCTCATAGTTGCCTTTGTACTGCGGAACGATTTTGTAGTCGGGATTGGATTCATTAAAACGTTGCGCCAGTGAATCAACTTCTTTACCCAGTTCGCCTTCCATTGAATGCCAGAACGGGATAGTGGTGACGGCCAGTGCCTGACCTGCAAATGCCAGGCTGATTGCCAGTCCTAAAGCTGTATGTCGTAACGATTTCATCGGTTATCTCTCTTGTTGTGCCGGATGCGCGATATCACGCGTTTTATGCTCGCGGGGGTAACATGACATGCTCGAATGACAGAAAAATAACTTTTTTATTACAAAAAAAAGATAGTAAGGCGACAGAGAGATGGCAAGGCAGTGAAGGCGTAGTGACAGGAAAATGCGGGGTGGTGCACAACAAAGCCGGGTAGTGGTGATGTCTTACCCGGCCTACGGAGGGATTTTATCAGTCCAGTAAAATCAGGAAGATTGCGCGAAAGTAAATTCCAGCGCCAAACCCAGGATCTGCATACCATGGATGTTTTCTTCGGGAGATATCGCCACCAGGCTTTCCAGAAACTTGAGTTGGCGTGACTGGGCGTTAATGATGCGTTTTCCCCGTAACGCAGGAAGTTTCAGCGAAGAGATGGGATAAACCACGCGACCACAGACTTCCACCGGCAGATTGCGCAGATCGACCTGCTGGAGCACTCCCACAGAGGAATACAGCAGCGCAACTGGCGTAACGGCAAGCAACAGCGTTGCCGGCCTTAATCTCTACGCCAGCGTCGTTCGTACTCATTCTGTAAACGCTGCTGCTCCCGCCGCTCACGCTCACGCTGGATATCCGATTTTTCATCTTCCCAACTCGGGCACACCGAGCTGGTGAATACTTCGCAGGGCGAGTTGGATTGTGCTAACGGATTGGTGGTTTTTTCTTCCCAGATAGCGGGGTCGCGCGGGTCGAACGTTTGCGGCTTCAATGCCTGAGCGCTGGATGATAAAGCCAAAAACAGACTTCCAATCATCATGCAGGTGCCAGAACGTCGCATCCTTTCTCCTTGTTCATTTTATTATTGATAATTATTCTCAATAATAACATGGAGCAATAAAAAGGGGCCACATCGGCCCCAGGTCTATTTCAAGAAATATTACCCGCCCAGATAGGCGCTGCGCACCGCTTCGTTGGCCAGCAGCGCATCGCCGGTGTCCTCCAGAACCACATGACCGTTTTCCAGCACGTAGCCGCGATCGGCGAGCTTCAGCGCCTGATTGGCGTTCTGCTCGACGAGGAAGATGGTCATCCCCTGCTCACGCAGCTGTTCGATGGTATTAAAGATCTGCTGGATGATAATCGGCGCCAGCCCCAGAGATGGTTCATCAAGCAGCAGCAGGCGTGGCTGGCTCATCAGCGCGCGGCCAATCGCCAGCATCTGCTGTTCACCGCCGGACATGGTGCCCGCCCGCTGAATACGACGCTCATGCAGGCGTGGGAACAGGTCATACACCCACTTGATACGTTCCTGAAACTGGTTGCGTTCAACAAAGAAGCCACCCATTGCCAGGTTCTCTTCCACCGTCATGCGCGAAAACACGCGACGCCCTTCCGGGACAATCGCCACCGCTTCACGCATGATTTTCGCCGTCTGCCAGTCGGTGATGTCTTTACCATCAAAAACAATGCGCCCGCTGGTCGCTCGCGGATCGCCGCACAATGTGCCGAGCAGCGTGGTTTTACCCGCACCGTTGGCACCGATTAACGTCACGATCTCACCCTGATTGATATACAGACTGACGTCGTGCAGCGCCTGGATCTTTCCGTAGTGGCGTTCACCTTGTCAAACGTTAACATCGCTTTTTCCATCTTTTGGCTCGCCCCCATTATGCTTCACCTAAATAGGCGCGGATGACATCCGGGTTATTACGAATCTGTTCCGGCGTCCCGTTTGCCAGCGGCGTGCCCTGGTTCACCACGTAGATACGGTCTGAAATCCCCATCACCAGCTTCATGTCATGTTCAATCAACAAGATTGAAGTGTTGTGATGATTACGCAGCTCAGCAATCAGCTCATCCAGCTCTTTAGTCTCTTTCGGGTTGAGCCCCGCGGCAGGTTCGTCGAGCATCAGGATTTCCGGCTGGGTCACCATGCAACGAGCAATCTCCAGACGACGCTGGTCACCATAGGCCAGGTTACTGGCCTGACGGTTGGCGTGTTCCAGCAGACCGATACGCTCAAGCCAGGTGGCAGCACGGTCCAGTGCTTCGCTCTGGGCGCGACGGAAAGACGGGGTTTTCAGCAATCCGGAGAAGACACCGGTTTTCAGCTGTTGGTGTTGCGCCACCAGCAGGTTTTCAATCACCGTCATCTCGCGGAACAGACGCACGTGCTGGAAGGTGCGCACCACGCCCATGCGGGCAATTTGCTGGCCCGGCAGCCCTTCCAGATGCTGATCGCGCAGCTTGATCGTCCCACCCGTCGGCTTGTAAAAACCGGTCAGACAGTTGAAAACTGTGGTTTTACCCGCACCGTTTGGCCCGATTAACGAGACAATTTCCTGTGGCCTCAGTTCCAGTTCAACGTTGTTGACCGCCAGCAGACCGCCGAAGCGCATCATCAGGCCGTTCACGGATAATAATGGCTGACTCATGCCTGCTCTCCTTCTTTCGCTTGCCCGTTTTTCAACTTCAACTGTGGACGGGTCATCGGCAGAAGCCCCTGTGGGCGCCAGATCATCATCAGTACCATCAAACCACCGAGCATCAACATGCTGTATTCATTGAAATCACGCATCAGTTCGCGTGACACCACCAGCAGGATGGCCGCCAGGATCACCGCAAACTGCGACCCCATGCCACCGAGGACTACAATCGCCAGTACAAAGGCCGATTCAGCAAAAGTGAAAGACTCCGGACTAACGAAACCCTGACGCGCAGCAAACAGCGTGCCGGCAAAGCCAGCAAACGCGGCACTGATGGTAAAGGCGGTCAGCTTGATACGCGTTGGGTTTAAACCCAGCGAGCGGCAGGCGATTTCATCTTCACGCAAGGCTTCCCACGCGCGGCCCAGCGGCATACGCAGCAGGCGGTTAATGACGAACAGTGAGAAAACCACCAGCAGCAACGCCACCAGATAGAGGAAAATCACACGGTCAGACGGGTCATACTTCACGCCGAAGAAGTTGCTGAAGGTATCCCAGCCGCCTTCGCGGGCGCTACGGCTGAACTCGAGACCGAAGAGAGTCGGTTTCGGGATCTGGCTGATGCCGTTCGGGCCACCGGTCACTTCAGTATTGTTCAGCAACAGAATACGGACGATCTCACCAAAACCTAAGGTCACAATCGCCAGATAGTCACCGCGCAGACGCAGTACCGGGAAGCCGAGCAGGAAACCCGCTGCCGCAGAGACCAGGCCTGCCAGCGGCAGGCAGGTCCAGAAACCGAGACCGTAATAGTGGTTCAACAGCGCGAAGGTGTAAGCACCGATAGCATAAAAACCTCCGTAGCCCAGCACCAACAGACCAGACAGCCCCACCACCACGTTCAAGCCCAGACCGAGGATGATATAGATCATCGTCAGGGTGGCGATATCGACCGTGCCGCGTGAGACCATAAACGGCCACGCTACGGCAATCACCAGCAGCGCCACCAGGAACAGTTTTTGTTTGACGGTGGAGCCGTCAATCGCCGGCAGAATAAACTTCGGGCCGGAAACTCGCTTCATGCTGTGCTGGAAAGCCGGGCGCAGCAGTTGGAACAGAAAAACGACTCCGGTGCCGATAAACACCCACTGCCAGCGAATATCACTGGCGACATCAACGACCAGCTTGGTGCCATCCAGCTCTAACTGAACGCCCATAAAGACACCCGCGAGGATGAAAAACATGGCGGCAGAGAGCAGCGCCATCGCAACGTGCATTGGTTTCATACTTTCTCTACCTCCGGGCGACCCAGAATACCGGTCGGCATCACCAGCAGCACGATAATCAGCAGTGCAAACGACACCACGTCTTTGTATTCCGTACTCAGATACGCAGAGGAAAGCGCTTCCGCTACACCCAGAATCAGACCGCCAATCATCGCCCCAGGGATGCTACCGATGCCACCCAGTACGGCGGCGGTAAAGGCTTTCATCCCGGCCATAAAGCCGATATACGGGTTGATAACGCCGTAGAACTGGCCGAGCAGCACGCCCGCCACTGCCGCCATCGCCGCACCGATCACAAAAGTCAGCGCAATCACGCGGTCAGTGTTAATACCGAGCAGGCTGGCCATTTTCAGATCTTCTGCACAGGCGCGACACGCACGGCCCATACGCGAGTAGCGGATGAAAATCGTCAGCGCCAGCATGGCTACAAAGGTCACAACCCAGATAACCGCCTGCATGGTCGTAATGGAGGCAGAGAAGTTTTCGCTACTGCCGATGGTCCACTGGCCGTTAAACAGGCTGGGCAGCGCCACGTCGCGCGAGCCTTCGGTCAGGCTGACGTAGTTTTGCAGGAAGATGGACATCCCGATGGCGGAAATCAGCGCAATCAGGCGCTTGGAGCTGCGCACGGGCCGGTATGCCACGCGTTCAATACTCCAGCCGTAGGCGCTGGCAATCACGATAGCGCCGACGAATCCGGCCGCTACCAGCAGCCAGCTGGTATCAATACCCATCATCATTAGCGCAGCGATGATCATAAAGGAGACATAGCTGCCGATCATATACACCTCGCCGTGGGCGAAGTTGATCATGCCGATAATGCCGTACACCATCGTGTAACCGATAGCGATCAGCGCGTAGGTGCTTCCCAGCGTGACGCCGTTAAACATCTGCTGTAAGAAATAGAGGAACTGCTCGGACATATGCAAACCTTTTCATACCCGCCCGGCATCACCGGGCGGTGGGATAATTATTTGGCTACCGAGGACGACCCGTCGGCGTGCCACTGGAAGACACCAAACTCAAATCCCTTTAGATCGCCTTTTTCATCCCAATTCAGCGGCCCAATCACGGTATCAGCCCCGTGTGCTTTTAAATCTTTCACCAGATCCAGCGGTTCTTTGCTGCCGCTGCGATCCAAAGCGGTTGCCAGCGACTGCACAGCGGCGTAGGTGATCCACACATATGGTCCGGTCGGATCTTTCTTGTCCGCTTTGAGCGCATCGACGATAGCCTTATTCGCCGGATCCTGGTCATAGCGTTTTGGCATGGTCACCAGCATGCCTTCGCCTGCCTCGCCCGCGATGTTGGACAGTGACGCATTACCCACGCCTTCTGGTCCCATAAACTGCGTTTTCAGGCCCACAGAGCGTGCCTGACGCAGCATTTGTCCCATTTCCGGGTAGTAGCCGCCGTAATAAACGAAGTCGATGTTTTCTTTCTTCAGACGGGCAATCAGCGCAGAAAAATCTTTTTCTCCGGCAGTGATCCCATCAAAGAAGACGATATTGGCTTTGCCCGCTTTCAGGCTGTCTTGTACCGAGCGCGCCAGTCCTTCACCGTACTGCTGCTTATCATGGAGGATGGCAATACGCTGAGGCTTAACCGTCTCAAGAATATATTTCGCCGCGGTGGGTCCCTGAGAGGAGTCCAGACCGGCCGTACGCATGATGTGCGCATAACCGCGCTGCGTCAGTTCCGGGTTGGTGGCACCCGGGGAAATCATCAGGATGCCTTCATCTTCGTAGATGTCGGATGCAGGTTGAGTCGACGATGAGCACAGGTGACCAATCACATACTGAATGCCGTCGTTAACGATTTTATTCGCCACGGCCACCGCCTGTTTTGGATCGCAGGCGTCGTCATATTCCACGCCCACCAGCTTGTCGCCTTTGATGCCACCTTTGGCATTAATATCTTTAATCGCCTGACGCGCGCCATTGAATTCCATATCGCCCCACTGCGCGACCGGACCTGACATTGCCCCGACCACAGCGACTTTGATCTCCTCCGCCATAGCCGTGTGCGACATTGCCAGTGCGATTACCCCTGCGATGATTGTCTTCGCATTCCTTTTCATTCCTGAATCCCCATTCGTGATGTTGTGTATTTATTTTGTATTTATATGGTTAAAAAGCAGACTGTGCTTTTTTTGAACTGTACTATTTTTACCAGTCTGATTAATGGTTTAGCACAGTTTTTTAAGCAAATTACCGCTAAAATCTCTATTTTTCAGTCGATTAAGAAAAGATAATATTCTGCTTTTCACTATAGATAAACAAAAAAAAGCACGTTTGTCAGCATAAAATAATGGCACAAAGAGCGGAATAAAATGCTGCATCCTAGGGTAATATCCTGCCTGTTTTTCAATGCCTAATGTTTCAAACTGTAATTATCGTTGTTATAAAATTAATCACCTGGTTATTCACATAAAAAAGAGAAAGCGTCCGGGGGAATTATTTCGGTACACTGATTTCATCTTTTGTGATTTGGACACGCTGTCAATGAAGCTGACCATCATTCGTTTAGAAAACTTTAGTGCTCAGGACAACATTGATCTGGGCAAAATCTGGCCGGAATATTCCGCCTCATCTCTACGCGTCGATGACGCTCACCGGATCTATGCTGCGCGGTTTAATGAGCGCCTGTTAGGCGCAGTACGCGTCACCCTGAGCGGTACGCAAGGCGCGCTGGATTCCTTACGCATACGCGAAATCACCCGCCGTCGCGGCGTCGGGCAGTATTTGATCGAAGAAGTGATCCGCGAAAACCCTGACGTGAGTTCATGGTGGATGGCAGATGTAGGCGTGGAAGACCGCGGCGTGATGGCCGCATTTATGCAGGCATTAGGGTTTAGCACACAGGCGGATGGCTGGGAGAAACGGTAATAAAAAAGCCGGATGGCGCTGACGCTTATCCGGCCTATGAAGTGCTCGTTGTAGGCCCGGTAAGCAAAGCGCCACCGGGCAGTTACTCACTTAGCGTCTGTAGCCGTACCGTTAGCATGCCAATCAAACACGCCGAACTCGAAGCCTTTCAGGTCACCCTTCGCATCCCATGACAGCGGCCCCATCACGGTTTCAACAGAGTTTGCTTTCAGGTATTTAGCAATTTCAGCCGGATCGTCGGAATGGTTCAGACCAGCCTGCAATGATTGCAGCGCAGCGTAGGTGGTCCACACAAACGCGCCGCTTGGATCCTGTTTCTTGGCCTTGATGGCATCCACGATCGGTTTGTTCGCCGGAACCTGGTCATAGTTCTTCGGCTTGGTCACCAGTAAGCCTTCCGCAGATTCACCGGCGATGTTAGACAGCGACACGTTCGCCACCCCTTCTGGTCCCATAAACTGGGTTTTCAGGCCAGCAGCACGCGCCTGACGCAGGATCTGCCCCATTTCCGGGTGGTAGCCACCGTAGTAAACAAAGTCGATGTTATCTTTCTTCAGACGCGCCACCAGGGTGGAGAAGTCTTTCTCACCGGCGGTGATACCGTCAAAGAACACCACATCAGCATTCGCTTTCTTCAGGTTGTCTTGCACAGAGCGCGCCAGACCTTCGCCGTACTGCTGCTTGTCGTGAACGATGGCAATGCGTTTCGGCTTCACTTTTTCAACAATATATTTCGCGGCGGTTGGCCCCTGATCAGAGTCCAGGCCAGTGGTACGCATCACCAGATTATAGCCACGCGCGGTCAGTTCCGGCGCGGTTGCCGCCGGGGTGATCATCAGAATGCCTTCGTCTTCATAGATATCTGACGCGGGCTGAGTAGAAGACGAGCACAGGTGACCGATAACGTATTTAATCCCGTCGTTAACCACTTTGTTGGCAACCGCTACCGCCTGTTTCGGGTCACAGGCATCGTCGTATTTCACCACGACCAGCTTGTCACCCTTCACGCCGCCTTTGGCGTTAATGTCTGCAATCGCCTGTTCTGCACCGGTAAACTCCTGGTCGCCATACTGCGCCACCGGACCCGACATCGCGCCGACGACGGCAACTTTAATATCCTTAGCAAAGGCCATATTGCTCAAAGACAGGGCGATACATCCTGCCAATAACGCTTTACCCTTCATATTCATCCTGACAATCCCCATTATTGTGGTTATTACGTGTGTTGTGATGTTGTTGTTCAGCACTTTATTTCGATTATTGGATAGCTACCCGTGCTTTAGCAGCATACTCTGCTAAAACATACCCGATTTTTATTATTTTGGAATAGCTAATTTTACATCCAGATAACAGATTCGTGTCGGTGGGAGGGGAGGAAAGGCCCGTTT
>NZ_SZWV01000079.1:27914-37689 GCF_005280945.1 Citrobacter sp. wls718 | reverse complement strand
CGTAAACACCTTATCCGGCCTACAAAAAACAAAACCCCCGAATTCACATTCGAGGGTTCATTGGCAATTCGCGAAAATTACGCTTCGATTGCCGCGCGGAGTTTTTTCATGGCGTTCTTTTCAAGCTGACGCACACGTTCAGCGGAAACACCGTAGCGATCGGCCAGCTCCTGCAACGTCGACTTGTTGTCTTCGTCGAGCCAACGGGCACGGATGATGTCCTGGCTACGTTCGTCCAGACCTTCCATCGCGTAAGTCAATTTGTTCGCCGCCTGCTCTTCCCAGTTATCGTCTTCAATGCCGTCAGCAAAGTTAGACGATTTGCCCTGCAGATAAAGCACCGGAGCCATCGGCTGGCTGTCGGACTCGTCGTCCGAAGACATGTCAAACGTCATGTCCTGCGCCGCCATACGGGATTCCATTTCGCGGACGTCTTTGCTGGAAACCCCCAGCTCGCGAGCGACCATTTCAACTTCATCCTGGTTAAACCAGCCCAGACGCTGCTTAGTTTTACGCAGGTTAAAGAACAGCTTACGCTGTGCTTTGGTGGTCGCGACTTTAACGATACGCCAGTTACGCAGAACGTATTCGTGGATCTCTGCTTTGATCCAGTGCACGGCGAAAGACACCAGGCGCACACCCACTTCCGGGTTGAAACGGCGCACGGCTTTCATCAGGCCGATATTACCTTCCTGAATCAGATCCGCCTGCGGCAGGCCATAGCCCGCGTAGTTACGAGCAACATGAACAACAAAGCGCAGGTGAGACAGGATCAGCGTTTTAGCTGCTTCCAGATCGCCCTGGTAATGCAGCTTTTCAGCCAGTGCCCGCTCCTCGTCAGCCGACAACATCGGCCACGCGTTTGCAGCCCGGATGTAAGATTCCAGGTTACCAACAGGGGCTAAAGCTAAATTTTGCATTTCTTTGGTCATTCAAATCCTCTCAATCTATATCATCTGGCGCGTTGAAAAATCGACAGCAACAACCATGCCAGAGCTTATGAGCAACGAGAATATCATTCAATCTTTTATCAGACAGTGATTTTATCCACAAGTTCCATGTCGTACTGTGTATACATTACGCACAAAATGTGACATCACAATGACTATGTCGGGAAGAGACAACAGGGACTCTTTCCCTGCAGAGCGAACTTCTCAGTGCAGGGAAAGATTATACCAGAGATTTTTTAATCAGGGGTAAAGTGGCGTAAATGTTGGACCGTGGCAAGCCAGGCTGCCACCCAGCCAATCATTGAGCACACCAGCAGCAGCAGCAGGCACTCGTCGAATGATAAGCCGTTGATATCAAATTTAGTTCCAAAAACCTGTGCCACTTCAGTGACCGCTGAAGACAGACGCATCACCAAAATTTCTGACAAAATCAGTGAAAGAAAAGCGCCCGAAAAGCCAAGCAGCGCTCCACCGTAGAGGAACGGTCGCAGGATAAACCCATCCGTTGCACCAATCAGTTTCTGTACGTTGATGGTATCGCGACGGGCAAAAATGCTCAGTCGTACGCTGTTGCCGATAACCAGGAACACCGCGGCCACCATCAGCACGCCAATCATTGCCGAAACGCGCCCCACCAGACTCGTCAACGCCGCCAGCCGCGCAAACCAGCTGTCATCCATGCGCACTTCATCAATACCATTGATTTGTGCCACCCGATCACGCAGCGTGTTCAGCGACTCCGTGCCCTGGAAATCCAGTTTTGGGATAACCACCGCCACGGCCGGCAGCGGGTTCTCTTCCAGCATATCCAGCGCGCCGCCAAAACCAGACCAGTTACGGAATTCACCCAGCGCATCGTCGCGGGAAAGATAATTCACCTTCTCCACGCCCTGCTCGGCCTGCAATTGACCAACCACCCGCGCCGCCGCGTCATCATCCAGCGTTTTCTGCAAATACACGGTGATCTGCGGGGACGGATAATACTGGCTTGCCGCCTGGTTTACGTTCTTATAGACCATGTAACACACGCTCGGCAGCGTCAGGGAGATGGCGATCACCATCACCGTCAGGAACGTCGCCAGCGGCTTGCTTTTCAGGTCCTGTAACGCGCCCTGGAACGCATAGCGCACCTGCTCGTTAAAGACATTGGTTTTACGTGAGTTCGGCTTTGGTGAGGATTTTGCCCGCTTCGGCGCGTTGCGTCCCCCGTCACCTGGCGCACCGCCCGATTTACGAAAACGGTCCAGTCGCCCACCGAACTGTTTGATTTGATTAATAGCGTCACGTCTATTCATGCGCCAGGCCTCCATGCAGGTGTCCGTCGCTCAGGACCATCTGGCGATAGGAACGACGGGAGATCAGCCCAATGTCGTGCGTCGCCATTAATACCGTAACCCCGACGCGGTTGAACTCTTCGAACAGGCGTAAGATCCCCTCCGACAACGCGTCATCAAGGTTTCCGGTCGGTTCATCCGCCAGCAGTACCGCAGGTTTATTCACCACCGCACGGGCAATTCCCACACGCTGCTGCTCACCGCCGGAGAGTTGAATCGGGAAATTCTTCGCTTTGTCCAACAGCCCGACCTTGTCCAGTGCCGCTGACACGCGGCGACGAATATCGTCCCCGCTGGCACCCGCGATAATCAGCGGAATCGCCACGTTGTCAAAAACGGTCCGATCCATCAGCAGATGGTGATCCTGAAAAATCATGCCGATCTGGCGACGCAGAAACGGCACTTCACGGTTTTTCAAACGGCTGATGTCATGCCCGCTGAAGGAAATTTTCCCGGCACTGGGCCGTTCAATCCCACAGATCAGCTTCAGCAGGGTACTTTTCCCCGCACCGGAGTGGCCGGTCAGAAACGCCATCTCGCCAGGCTGCATATGGAATGTGACTCCCTGCAGCGCTTGTCTCCCACCGAGATAGGCCTTGCTGACATGTTCAAAGCGAATCATTGTTAATCCTCTCGGGCAAAAAGTGCCTCTATAAAATCGTCCGCTTTAAACGGACGTAAATCCTCGATACGTTCGCCCACACCGATGTAGCGGATAGGGATGCCAAACTGGTCGGCAACCGAGAAAATTACCCCACCTTTCGCCGTACCGTCCAGCTTGGTCAGGGTAATACCGGTCAAACCCACCGCCTCATGGAACAGTTTGGCCTGGCTTATGGCATTCTGCCCGGTACTGGCATCAAGGGTCAGCATAATTTCATGCGGCGCATCTTCGTCGAGCTTTTTCATCACGCGAACGATTTTTTTCAATTCTTCCATCAGATGCGCTTTGTTCTGCAAGCGACCTGCGGTATCGGCGATCAGCACGTCAACGTTACGCGCCTTCGCCGCCTGGATGGCATCAAAGATAACGGACGCGGAATCCGCGCCGGTATGCTGCGCAATCACCGGAATGTTGTTACGCTGGCCCCAGACCTGCAGCTGCTCGACCGCCGCCGCACGGAAGGTATCTCCCGCAGCCAACATCACCGATTTGCCCTGCTGCTCGAACTGACGTGCCAGCTTGCCGATGGTGGTGGTTTTACCCACACCGTTCACGCCAACCATCAAGATAACAAACGGCGTCTTACCATCCACATTTAGCGGTTCATCAACCTTCGCCAGAATCTCGCCCATTTCATCTTTCAGCAGACCGTACAGCGCTTCAGCATCTTTAAGTTGCTTGCGGCTGGCCCCTTCCGTCAGGTTGGCGATGATCTTACGGGTGGTTTCTACCCCCACATCGGCGATCAGCAACTGCTCTTCCAGTTCTTCAAACAGATCATCGTCGATCTTTTTACCGCGGAACAGACTGATAAATCCGGAACCGAGGTTTTCTTTGGTTTTTAGCAGGCTGCGTTTCAGACGCGCAAAGAAGCCTTCTTTCGTCGGTTTCTCCTGTTCTTGTACCGTTTCTTCTTCTGCTGGCTCTTCTACAGCAGGTTCTTCTACCGGCACAACCATGACGGCTTCTTCTGCCGCTTCAGCAGCCAGCGCCTGCGCTTCCAGTTCTTCGTCGGTCAGCTGCGGTTCGTTTTCCGCTTCTTCTTCAACCGCTTCAACAATTTCAACGGTTTCCGCTTCGGCCTGCCATTCTTCTGGCGAAATTTCTTCGGTTTTTACTTCTTCCGGCAGCGGTAACTCTTCGTGTTCAATAACCGCCGTTGGCGCTGGGGCTTCAACAACCGGTTCAACCTCCGGCTGCGGTTGCTCGACCACAGGTTCTGGTTCAGGCTGCAGTTTTTCGATTTCTGCAACCTGTTCAGTGACTTCCACAACTTCAGCCGCAAAGGCCTCCGTTTCGGCTTCGCTATGGGTTTCCTGCGCGCGCGGCTGTTCCTCAACAACGGCAGATTCTTCTACAACCTGTTGTTGTTCTTCGTTTTTTAATTCTGTCTCGTTTTCCGGTGCCTGCTCTTTTTGACCAAAGCCCAGCCAGGAAAAAAAGCCACGTTTTTTCTCATTCGCCATTTGCGACTACACTCCCCGCTGTTGCTTCATGGCACAGCGTCAACGCTATGTACATAGCAGCTAAAAAAATGATGAAATAGTCTATCACTTATACCCAATGAATTTCGAGTTACGTCAAGGCGGCAAGCGCACGAATCCCGATGAGCTTACTTTAGTAAGTGATTCGGGTGAGTAAGTGCAGCCAACGAAGAGGTCACTTGAAAGGCGACGGGTTAACTTAACTCACATCACCGCCTGGAATGACACGTCACATGCGGATTGAGCAATAATAGAAATGAAAAAACCGAATCACTCAGGCAGCGGCCAGATCCGCATTATTGGCGGGCAATGGCGCGGCCGTAAACTCCCGGTTCCGGACAGCCCGGGTCTGCGACCCACTACTGACCGTGTCCGCGAAACGTTGTTTAACTGGCTGGCACCAATGATGGTCGATGCCCAGTGTCTGGACTGCTTTGCTGGCAGCGGTGCGCTGGGGCTGGAAGCACTCTCCCGTTATGCCGCAGGCGCAACGCTTCTGGAAATGGATCGGGCGGTGTCTCAGCAGCTACAAAAAAATCTCGTCACTCTGAAGGCCAATCACGCCCGCGTCGTCAACACCAATACGCTGGCGTTTCTGGCTCAGGCGGGGTCGCCGCATAATGTGGTGTTTGTTGATCCGCCGTTTCGTAAAGGATTACTGGAAGAAACATTAACGCTTCTGGAAACGAATGGCTGGCTGGCAAACGAGGCGTATATTTACGTTGAGAGCGAAGTCGAAAACGGCCTGCCGCCGGTTCCGGTTAACTGGTCGTTGTATCGTGAAAAAGTCGCCGGCCAGGTTGCTTATCGCCTGTATCAACGTGAAGCACGAGGAGAACACCATGCTGATTAACCTGGGACGCCTGCTGATGCTGGGCGTCTGGGCATTCTTGCTGCTCAACCTTTTTCAGCCCTTCCCGCGCCCGCTCAATATCTTCGTTAACGTGGCGCTGGTGTTTATGGTGCTGATGCACGGCATGCAGCTGGCGCTGCTAAAAAGCACCCTGCCGAAAGACGGCCCGCAGATGACCACCGGCGAGAAAGTGCGTATTTTCCTGTTCGGCGTGTTTGAGTTGCTGGTCTGGCAGAAGAAGATTAAAGATCAGTTGAAGAAGTAGCCGTGATCTTTTCGCCCGGCGGCGCGTTGCGAGCCGGGCCTGCAAAACGTCATCACGGTGGTAATATGCCGTCCAGTTGATCTTTCAGTTTTGGAATATCTTTACTGGCTCTTGTTTTCCTCAGGTATTTCACCTGCTCGCAAATCTCTTCTGTCCGGGTGTAATAGGTGCCAGACGTCGGGCCTGGACGCTCACATAAAACATAGTTAGTACCAAGAGGATAAAAAATGACAATAAAAGAGAGGATATTACCAATAACAAATCCTACCCCCGCAACATGGATACCGATAGTAAATGCCCTGTCGAAGAATTTAGGCGGCTGCATGCTTTTCGTAAAGGTCACGTAGGCAATACATAAAACAAAGAAAAACCCTACAGGAAACATAAGCAGCAGACAAAACGACCCCCAGAAAAAATAAACAATGCTCCTGGATTCAATAAGATCGGTAATGTCTGGCACACTGGCATAATAAAACCCCCAACTAATCCCTCCCACAAAAAGCATAAAAAGAAACAAACAACATCTTTTCTTAATGCTCTCCAGATTAATATTCATATCAATAAATTCCGCCGTAAAGGGAGTTTCTGTACCCCAATCGTTGGGCGTTCCACTCTTCGATTCTTTGCCGTTCTTTAAGTCCCTCACGAATACACGCTATCAGTTTGTCTGATAGCTCATATTTTTTGTCCACTTCATTCAGAGACCAGGCAATGAATAGACCTAACGCAACAGCACCAATAATTTCTCCCCAAACGGGAACAGCCGCACTCGTTACAAAAAGAGAGACGCCCCAACGAATAACATTGCCTGATAATCTTGAGACAAAAATACTTACAATCACCTTCGCCACATCCATCGTCACGTTCCCCAGTAGTGCGGCGACGTCATGCTCGGATTTAAACACCACCTCAATGAACCGCCAGCATGCGGAAAACCAGATGCAGAATCTGGCCCCTGACATTATGCCATTTCGAAACCCGGCGCTGCCAATGCCCACTTCAAGTACTTTAGGATGGTTAATCCGGTAACGGGTGCCGTTCAGAATGCGCCGCAGAGAAGGGTAGCCAGTAATCTTCACATACAGCTTCCCCTGATAAGTATATTGCGTTGCTTTAATCCCAAGGCCTTTTAAGGTGAAGACAATCTTTCCGGCCTGCTGATAAGAAAAAAGCTTCGACAGCTTTCTAGTCGCATCAGCCGCATCTTTGATGTTACCGGCATAATTCGTCGAAAAACTGACGGGTTTGCTGCCCAGCAAATCATCAATCACGCCCTGCGCCTCTTCAAGCGTTAGCAGCATAATGTGTTGTGTATTGCTATTCAGATTATTTTTCAGCGTTCTGATTTCGTCCTCGATACGCTGATTACGTTGCCAGTTATTTCCTCTAAGAATATCTTCACGGTGATTCCTAATCCAGTCATAATACCCTTCCATTATTACTCCTTAAAAAATTCGTTCATCCCAGGTGCTGTATGCACTGGTTCCTGCAATAAGGTGTTCCCAGGCAATAGACTCATACGACAGCTCAATAATTTCTTCTGGCTGACCCGCGCTGTCATCAATGGTATGAGGTACCTGAAGATGGATGCTGGATATTCTGGCATTAATCAGTTTTAACGTGTAATAGCATTTGTTTAAACCCGCCTGACTGGTGCGATAGAAGCTAAATTCACAGCTCAATGTTTCATTGTCAGTTATAGCTTTACCTAATAACGGTGAGGATTTATCTACTGGCTTAATAAACGTCAAACATTGATGGTTCACATTTTGTACCCGGCTCATGCTATGACTAACTGTCATTACCATTATCTGATCACGATGAGCAGGTTGTGATTTATTTCCTATCGAATTTACCGAGGCGCATCCAGCAGAAATCAATCCCTGCGCCTGCCCATTTAAGGTTAACCACATTGTATTTGCCATATAAATCCCTTAGCCATTTAAAATTATATTTTTGTATACCTGAGATAATATTGAAATAGTATGATAGTGAAAATCGGATAGCAGAATAGTGATGTGTTCGATGTTGTATCACACAAAAAATATAATAATAACGGTATTACCACAGTTAAATAAATAACAACTATACTTGAATGGCATTATATATTTCGGTTGAATTTATTGTCGCCAGTGGCGGAATAAACACTATGCCGTTCGGGGTTATTGCCCAGTCTTAAATCCCTCAAAGCGCGACCCTTTGTAACTCAGCGTGCCTTTATCGCCGACCGTTAACGCATGATACTGCTGCGCATCCAGGCGAAACGTCTGCTCCATTCCCCCGCTAAGTGGCTTAAAGCTCGCTTCATAACGCATGCTGGTACCCGCTGGAGTCACTTCCTGCTGGCGCGAACGTCGGTCATTCAGCGGTTTTTCCCGCTTATTGCTCACCACAACCTGCTTTTGCACCAGCGGCGCGGCATCATTATCCGCTTTTTCCCGGCGCTGTTGGACAAAGCGAAACGATGCGGCGACAACGATTAATACAATGATAACAATGAAAAAAAGTGGTGGCTTACTCATTTTATTAACCCATCAGAAAATGCGGAAATAAGCATACCCTGCCTGTTATGGTGTTGTCATCTGGCGGTATCGACCTCTACACTGGACAGAAGAGCCGTAAGCACCCCGCTTACGAAAAAATAACGAATTCAAGGAACTAAGATGCTTTGGTCGTTTATCGCTGTTTGTCTTTCCGCATGGCTGTTCGTGGATGCGTCCTATCGTGGTCCCACCTGGCAACGCTGGGTCTTTAAACCCCTGACATTATTGCTGCTGTTGCTGCTGGCCTGGCAGGCGCCAATGTTTAATGCCATCAGCTATCTGGTGCTGGCCGGCCTGTTGGCCTCGCTGCTCGGCGATGCGCTGACGCTGTTGCCACGTCAACGCCTGCTGTACGCCGTGGGGGCGTTTTTCCTGTCGCATTTGCTCTATACCATCTATTTCGCCAGCCAAATGACGATGTCATTCTTCTGGCCTCTGCCGCTGGTGCTGCTGGTGTTGGGTGCCCTGCTGATCGCCGTGATCTGGACGCGGCTGGAAGAACTGCGCGTCGCCATCTGCACCTTTATCGGCATCACTCTGATGATGGTCTGGATGGCTGGCGAGCTGTGGTTCTTCCGCCCAACCGCCCCGGCGCTATCGGCATTTATGGGTGCCTCATTGCTGTTCATCGGCAATATTGTCTGGCTGGGTAGTCATTATCGCCGCCGCTTCCGCGCCGATAACGCCATTGCCGCCGCCTGCTACTTCGCCGGACATTTCCTGATTGTACGTTCACTGTACCTTTAAAAACGCTTGACTCTGGAGTCGACTCCAGAGTGTATCCTCCGGTTAATACGAAATGATTATCAACCGGAGGATGCCATGTCGACGCCCGATACCAATGGCAAAAAGGCCCCACAATTTTCTTCATTCAAGCTCGCGCCTGCACCGCAGAAGGTTGATGACTGCTGCAGTGAAGGCCGTTGCTCGACAGCCGCACCCTCACCCACGCCCGTATCCAATACGGTGGACGGCACGCGCTATACCTGGAAAGTCTCAGGCATGGATTGCGCCGCCTGCGCGCGTAAAGTTGAAAATGCGGTCCGCCAGGTCAGCGGCGTCAACCAGGTTCAGGTGCTGTTCGCTACCGAAAAACTGGTGGTCGATGCCGGGGCCGATATTGGCCAGAACATAGAAAACGCGGTGCAAAAAGCGGGCTATACCCTGCGCGATGAGCAAGCACCGGAAGCCGCACCCGAGTCGCGGTTTAAAGAAAATCTGCCGCTGATCACCCTCATCGTCATGATGGCGATTAGCTGGGGGCTGGAGCAGTTCAATCATCCCTTTGGTCAGATGGCGTTTATCGCCACGACGCTGGTCGGGCTGTATCCCATTGCCCGTCAGGCGCTGCGCCTGATGAAAACCGGTAGCTACTTTGCCATTGAAACGTTAATGAGCGTCGCCGCCATTGGTGCGCTGTTTATTGGTGCCACGGCGGAAGCCGCGATGGTACTGCTGCTGTTTTTAATTGGCGAACGCCTGGAAGGATGGGCTGCCAGCCGCGCCCGCAAAGGGGTCAGCGCGCTGATGGCGCTAAAACCCGAAACCGCCGTCCGCCTGCGCAATGGCGAGCGCGAAGAGGTGGCCATTAACAGCCTCCAGCCCGGCGACGTGATTGAAGTGGCTGCAGGTGGGCGCTTACCCGCCGACGGCAAACTGGTCTCCGGCTTTGCCAGCTTTGA
>NZ_SZWV01000079.1:24678-27830 GCF_005280945.1 Citrobacter sp. wls718 | reverse complement strand
ACCGCCTTGTCACGCTGGAAGTCCTGTCTGAACCGGGCGCCAGCGCCATTGACCGCATCCTGAAGCTGATAGAAGAAGCCGAAGAGCGTCGGGCCCCGATTGAGCGGTTTATTGATCGCTTCAGCCGCATTTACACTCCGGCCATCATGGCGATCGCCCTGCTGGTCACTCTTGTTCCCCCACTGCTGTTTGCCGCCTCCTGGCAGGAGTGGATTTATAAAGGGCTGACGCTGCTGTTGATTGGCTGCCCGTGTGCGCTGGTGATCTCAACGCCTGCCGCAATCACCTCCGGGCTGGCGGCAGCGGCGCGGCGTGGGGCGCTGATTAAAGGCGGAGCCGCGCTGGAGCAATTAGGTAGGGTCACTCATGTGGCATTCGATAAAACCGGTACCCTGACCGTGGGTAAACCGCGCGTGACGGCGATTCATCCAGCGAGCGGCATCAGCGAGTCCGAACTGCTGGCGCTGGCGGCAGCGGTTGAGCAAGGTGCCACGCACCCGCTGGCTCAGGCGATTGTCCGTGAAGCGCAGACCCGTGAATTGACCATCCCGGCAGCACAAGCGCAGCGGGCATTGGTGGGTTCGGGTATTGAAGCGCAGGTCAACGGCGAGCGGATACTGATTTGCGCAGCGGGCAAACAGCCCGCCGAAGCCTTTGCCGGACAGATTAGCGAACTGGAAAGCGCCGGGCAAACGGTGGTACTGGTGCTGCGCAACGATGCGGTGCTCGGCGTGCTGGCCTTACAGGATACACTGCGTGACGACGCCCTGACCGCCATCAACGAGCTTCATCAGTTGGGCGTAAAAGGCGTGATCCTGACCGGGGATAACCCACGTGCGGCGGCAGCAATTGCCGGTGAGTTGGGGCTGGAATTCAAAGCAGGCCTGCTACCGGAGGATAAAGTTCGGGTAGTGACCAGCCTGAACCAGCAGTCCCCGCTGGCGATGGTTGGGGACGGGATTAACGACGCGCCGGCAATGAAAGCGGCCACCATCGGCATTGCGATGGGAAGCGGCACCGACGTCGCGCTGGAAACGGCGGATGCCGCCCTGACCCATAACCGCCTGCGCGGCCTGGTGCAAATGATCCAACTGGCACGCGCCACTCACGCCAATATTCGCCAGAACATTGCCATTGCGCTGGGTCTGAAGGGGATTTTCCTGATAACCACGCTTCTGGGGATAACCGGATTGTGGCTGGCGGTGCTGGCAGATACAGGGGCAACGGTACTGGTGACTGCCAACGCGCTGCGGCTGTTACGGAAAGGGTAATGCCTGTTTCTCGCCTGATGGTGCTTCACTTATTAGGCCGACTGGCTGTTCGTCATTCGTAGGCCGGATTAGGCGCTTGCGCCGCCATCCGGCAAACAAGCTTACTGACCTTTGCGCACTAAATAGCGGTACGGCAGAGAGTCGGTCTCTTTGGCCACCAACTCATGTTCCATAAACGTACAAAAGCCGGGAATGTCGCGGGTTGTCGCCGGATCGTCCGCGACAATCAGCAGCGTTTCACCGGCCTGCATGCCGCGCACAGTTTTACGCACCATCATCACCGGTTCCGGGCAGCGCAGCCCTTGGGCATCAAGGGTATGGTCGGGAGAGGTAAACAAATCGCTCATCATTGTCTCGTTCAATAAAAAACGGCGTTATTTTACGCTCTGTTGGTCAGTAAGCCAATCAGGTTAACGATTGCGTGAAAAACAACCATTGCAAAGCCCTGTTAAAGCAGTATCATGCGACCGTTTTATTGGGTTCCCTCACCCCAATTCTTGACTAAAAAGGTACAATATGACTCCGTTTACACAAACTCAGCGCGTAAAAGCGTTGTTCTGGCTATCGCTATTCCATCTGCTGGTGATCACATCCAGCAACTATCTGGTACAACTGCCGATCACCATCTTCGGTTTCCATACCACATGGGGCGCCTTTAGCTTTCCGTTTATTTTCCTCGCCACCGACCTGACCGTTCGCATTTTTGGCGCACCGCTGGCACGACGCATCATTTTTGCGGTCATGATCCCCGCGCTGTTGATCTCCTATGGGGTTTCCGCGCTGTTTTATATGGGGTCCTGGCAAGGATTTGACGCGCTGCTGCACTTTAATCTGTTTGTCGCCCGTATCGCCGCCGCCAGCTTTATGGCCTACGCACTGGGTCAAATTCTGGATGTGCACGTCTTTAACCGCCTGCGTCAAAACCGCCGCTGGTGGCTCGCACCTACCGCCTCCACGCTGTTTGGCAACATCAGCGATACGCTGGCCTTCTTCTTTATCGCCTTCTGGCGCAGCCCGGATGCCTTTATGGCCGAGCACTGGATGGAAATCGCGCTGGTCGATTACTGTTTCAAGGTGCTGATCAGTATTATTTTCTTCCTGCCGATGTACGGTGTGTTGCTGAATATGTTACTGAAAAGGCTGGCAGATAAATCCGAAATCGCGGCATTACAGACGAGTTAAAGGTTCATTTTCCGAGTTGTGATAAGATGGACGAATGAGCCGTTATGGCCGTTTATCGAAAGGAAGAAGTCAATGCGCAATCTGGTTAAATATGTCGGTATTGGCCTGCTGGTTATGGGGCTTGCGGCCTGTGATAATAGCGATACCAAAGCGCCAGCCGAGGGTGCTGCCGCGGAAAGTAACGCCGCCGGACAACCGGTCAGCCTGCTGGACGGCAAGCTCAGTTTTTCCCTGCCAGCAGATATGACCGATCAGAGCGGCAAGCTGGGTACTCAGGCCAACAATATGCACGTGTATTCTGACGCAACCGGCCAGAAAGCAGTGATTGTGATTGTCGGTGATGACACCAGTGAAGACCTGACCGTGCTGGCCAAACGCCTGGAAGATCAGCAGCGTAGCCGTGACCCGCAGCTGCAGGTCGTCACCAACAAGTCGATTGAGCTGAAGGGCCATACCCTGCAGCAGTTAGACAGCATCATCTCCGCCAAAGGCCAGACCGCTTACTCTTCTGTGGTGCTGGGCAAAGTGGACAACCAGCTGTTGACCCTGCAGATCACGCTGCCTGCTGACGATCAGCAGAAAGCGCAGGCGACCGCAGAGAACATCATTAACACGCTGGTTATCCAGTAACGGTTAAGACGATGACACGGCCTCCGCAGAGTCCTCCGGGGGCCGTTTTTTTAACCGCCAGGTCAGCAA
>NZ_SZWV01000079.1:17031-24615 GCF_005280945.1 Citrobacter sp. wls718 | reverse complement strand
AACCGGTACGCCCGCCCACGTCATCACCAGTCCCGCCAGCGGCCCGGTAATCCCCAGTGAGAGATCCATAAATACCGTGTAGGTCGCCAGCGCAGCGCCCTGATTCTGCTGCGGCACCGCTTTTACCGCCACCACGCCCAGCGCCGGGAACACCAGCGAGAACCCCGCACCTGCCAACAGAACGCCTACTTTCGCCATCCACGGCATATCCGCCATCCCTACCAGCAGCAGCCCAACTATTTCCACGCTAAAACAGATCATCGCCACATTTAACCCGCCTAAGCGGTTAATGCCGTTTGGGAATAACAGGCGGGTCCCGACAAACGTACAGCTAAACAGCGTCAACGCGAATGCCGCGCCGTCCCAGCCTTTGGCGTCATAAAACAGCGTGATAAAGGTGGCGATCACCCCAAAACCAGCGGAAGCCAACGCCAGCGCCATACCGTACAACCAGACGCGCCCGAGCACCGCGCGAAACGGCATCGGCTTGCCCTTGCTGGCCTTCACCGCCGGACGTGGCAGCGCCAACAGTATTGCTAACAGAGCCACCGCCATGATGGTCAGCGCCAGTCCCTGCAAACCACCCCAGGCGTAACACAGCACGCCCAGCGGCGCGCCTATCGCCATCGCCCCGTAGGTGACGATACCGTTCCATGAAATCACCCGCCCAATGTGTATGGAGCCCACCACACCCACGCCCCACAGCGTTGAACCGGTACCGGCAAAACTTTGCCCAATCCCCAGGATCACACGCCCGAGGCACAGCAACAGTAAGCTCACCATCGGCCAGCCGCTGGTTGTTCCCGCCAGCAAATAGCCCAGGCCACTTAAAAAACAGCCGCACAGCCCGAACACGACAATCTTTTTCGGCCCCAGCAGATCGGCGTATCGCCCCGCATGCGGGCGGCTCAACAAGGTGGCGAAATATTGCAGGCTGATCACAAGCCCAGCCCAGAAGGCGCTAAAACCCATAACATCATGAACATAGCCGGGTAGCACCGCGAGCGGCAAGCCAATAGTCAGGTAGCTGGCGAAGTTAAACATCACCACCGAGACAATGCGCAGATTGAGACGAAATCCGTTAAGCGCCGGTTCAGCGACGGGTTCGGGCATGAAGGGTCACCACATTTTTACAACAGTGTTTCATTTCTACCATGTTGCCGGGCAGAAATCAGCAGACAGTTTAGGAATATAGGTCGTAAGCCAGCCGCTACACTTAGAGCAAAACGTAAAAAGGAAGAACACATGACAAGCGCTCAGCCTGATAAAACAGGTTTGCATATTTTGCTCAAACTGGCCGCCCTGGTGGTGATCCTCGCAGGTATTCATGCGGCTGCCGACATTATTGTGCAGCTGTTGCTGGCCCTCTTTTTTGCCATCGTCCTGAACCCGCTGGTGACCTGGTTTATTCGCCGGGGGCTGCGTCGCCCGATTGCCATTACGCTGGTGGTGGTAGTGATGCTGTTCGTGCTCACCGCGCTGGTCGGTGTTCTCGCATCTTCAATCACGGAATTCATGGACATGCTGCCAAAGTACAACAAGGAGCTGACGCGCAAGGTCCTCTACGTGCAAGAGATGGTGCCCTTTCTTAACCTGCACATGTCGCCAGAACGTCTACTGCAACGTATTGACTCCGACAAGCTAATGACCTTCACGACCACGCTGATGACCGGGCTTTCCGGCGCAATGGCCAGCGTCTTCCTGCTGGTAATGACGGTGGTGTTTATGCTGTTTGAGGTGCGCCATGTTCCTTACAAGCTGCGCTTTGCGCTGAATAATCCGCAGATCCATATTGCGGGTCTGCACCGTGCATTGAAGGGCGTTTCTCACTACCTGGCGTTAAAAACATTGCTCAGCTTATGGACCGGGGCTATCGTCTGGCTGGGACTGGCGCTAATGGGCATTCAGTTTGCGCTGATGTGGGGCGTGCTGGCATTCCTGCTTAACTATGTACCCAATATTGGCTCGGTGATTTCCGCCGTCCCTCCCATGCTGCAGGCGCTGCTGTTCAACGGGATTTACGAATGCGTGCTGGTCGGCGCCCTATTTTTGGTCGTACATATGGTGATTGGCAATATCCTCGAGCCGCGTATGATGGGCCATCGTTTAGGCCTGTCGACGCTTGTTGTCTTCCTGTCCTTACTGGTATGGGGATGGCTGCTAGGTCCGGTCGGCATGTTACTTTCCGTGCCGCTTACCAGCGTGTGTAAAATCTGGATGGAAACTACCAGGGGTGGCAGCAAGCTGGCAATTTTGCTTGGCCCCGGTAGACCGAAAAGTCGATTACCGGGATAAACTACCAGACAAGGTAGTTTATATATTACGAATAAGATGGTAATAACGCAGACATTACCATCTTAACTTAAATAAAAAACCAATATACAAAGTAAAACCATAATAACTAAAATAAAAAACCTTCCAAAAACACATCTCCGGCACTAACCAACTATATTTAAAAACCATTTAAATTGATGCGCTTAGCTTGATAACGTATACTTCGCACCAATCATGTTGCTGCAAAATTTTCAACTGAAGAAAACCATTAAATATTAAGAAATCATGCCACCAGCACCGTGTTATCTGTCATGTGGAATACAACTCTAATTTAGCTTAAATAAAGATACAGATGATGAAAGGCGAGAATAATTTCATCACTTATTATTTCAATCGTATAAAAATACCGTGATAGGGAGTTTTAATGAAACAGTATATTAAGTGGTTTGCCGCTATTGCGGTTGTCGGCGCGCTGGCAGGCTGTGCGCGTACTGCGCCGATCGATCAAGTTCACTCAAGCGTTAGCGCGGGGCACACTCAGGACCAGGTTAAAAACGCCATTCTAAAAGCCGGCATTCAACGCCAGTGGATCATGACGGAAATTAACCCGGGGGTGATCAAAGCTCGTCAACAGACACGCGATCACGTGGCAGAAGTCCGTATCACCTACACCGCGACCAGCTACGACATCAAATATGACAGCAGTCTTAACCTGCAGGCTTCAGGCGGAAAAATTCATAAAAACTATAACCGTTGGGTGCGCAATCTGGACAAAGACATTCAGGTCAATCTGGCAGCCGGTGCCAATCTGTAATTATGCCTAAAGTCGGGCCGATAAGGCCCGATAACCTCACTATCTGCCACTCAACAGGTTGTTCCCACATGTACGAACAGGACTCGCTCAGCGCACTGGATGCTATTACTGAAGCACAACGTATCGCATTTGCCCCTATGCTTTTTCAAACCGCGTTGTGCCTGCGAAATGCGGGAGTACTGACCTGGCTGGATAAGCAAGGTAAACGCGGCGCTACGCTCGACGAAATTACCGAAAACAGCACCATCAACGAATATGCCGCCAGCATATTGCTGGATATGGGATTAAGTGGGCGCATCATTACCCACAAAGAGGGATATTATTACCTCGCCAAAATCGGTCATTTTCTTTTACATGACACGATGACCAGAGTGAACATGGATTTCACTCAGGATGTTTGCTATCAGGGGCTGTTCTATCTGGAAAATGCGCTGAAAGAAGGTAAACCCGCCGGATTAAAAATATTTGGCGACTGGCCAACCATTTATCCCGCCCTGTCGCAATTACCGCTGGCGGCGCGTGAAAGTTGGTTTGCTTTTGATCATTACTATTCAGACGGGGCATTTGACGCGGCATTACCGTATGTATTCGCCAATGCCCCTGCAACCCTGTACGATGTCGGCGGAAATACCGGAAAATGGGCATTACGTTGTTGTCAGCATGATGACAATATCGCCGTCACGTTATTAGATTTACCACAACAAATTGCGCTGGCCCGTGAAAATATCGAAAATGCAGGATTATCTCATCGCATAAAGTTCCATGCTGTGGATATGCTTAGTGACTCGCCTTTACCCGCAGAGGCTGATATCTGGTGGATGAGTCAATTCCTGGACTGTTTTTCCCCGGAGCAAATTATCGCCATGCTGAGCAAGATTGCCGGCGTAATGAAACCCGGTGCCAAACTCTGCATTATGGAACTGTTCTGGGATGCGCAGAAATTTGAAGCGGCCTCATTTAGCCTGAATGCGTCTTCGCTTTATTTTACCTGTATGGCGAACGGCAACAGTCGTTTCTACAGCGTAGAGAAGTTTTATCACTATCTGAAACAGGCAGGTTTTCAGGTAGATGAACGCCACGATAACCTGGGTATTGGGCATACTTTATTGATATGCCAGAAGAAAAAATAACAAACAACTGGAATAACCGATTTATCGCGGACGCGCGTTGATGAAATTTGCATTAAACATTACCGACTGGCAGGCAAAAGCTCCAGGATTAAGCGAAGCGGCACAGTGGCATGAATGGTCACGGCTTTCGCACACCATCGATCCAGCCTCGCCACAGGGAAAGCTCAGTGAATTACCGATGATGACCGCTCGCCGCCTCAGTTCAGGTAGCAAGCTGGCCGTCGAGTGCGGGCTGGCAATGCTCCGTCGTCATGCGATCGATGCCGTCCTCTATACCAGTCGTCACGGTGAACTGGAACGTAACTACCGCATCCTGCACGCATTGGCGACAGAGCAGCCAATCTCTCCGACCGATTTCGCCCTGTCCGTGCATAACTCCGCCGTCGGCAACCTGACCATCGCCGCAAAAAAACCGATCGTCTCCTCCTCGCTCTCAGCAGGCAAAGACACGTTCCAGCAAGGGTTATGCGAAGTGATGGGCCTGCTACAGGCGGGATATCAGCGGGTGTTAATGGTCGATTTCGATGGTTTCCTGCCTGAGTTTTATCACCCGCAGCTGCCTGCTGACATGCCGACCTGGCCATTTGCCGTCGCGTTGGTTATTGAACCAGGTAGTCAGTGGCGGTGTGAAACCCGCCCATACCGCGACCACGGCGAGTCCACGTTGCCGCAAAGCCTGCTGTTTTTACAACATTATCTGCGAGATACCCCGGCGTTTACGCTGACGGGTGAACGCGTACAGTGGCAATGGAGTCAGGGGTGAGCGCGGTGTTCCAGCCCCTTAACCGGGCATGGCGACTGGTGATGACCGGTTTATGCTTCGCCCTGTTTGGCATCGGCGGACTGCTCCTTTCCACTATCTGGTTTAACGTATTGTTAATCACAGTATGGAATAATTCCAGACGTCGGCGCATTGCCAGACGCAGCATAGCCGCCAGTTTTCGTCTCTTTTTAACGGTGACGAAGGGGCTTGGCGTGCTGGATTACCACATTGAAGGGCGTGACGTTTTGCTCAAGGAACGAGGATGTCTGGTCGTCGCCAACCATCCGACGCTCATCGACTATGTGCTACTGGCTTCGGTCATGGCAGAAACAGACTGTCTGGTGAAAAGCGCGCTCCTGAAGAATCCGTTCCTCGGCGGCGTAGTCCGGGCGGCGGATTATCTGATTAACAGCCAGGCTGATGCACTGTTGCCCGCCTGCCAGCAGCGGCTGGAACAAGGCAACACAATATTGATTTTCCCCGAGGGGACACGCACGCGTCCCGGTGAGGAAATGACGCTCCAGCGTGGTGCGGCAAATATCGCCGTGCGCTGCCACAGCGACTTACGCATAGTCACGATTAACTGCAGCGAGCAAATGCTTGATAAGCAAAGCAAATGGTATGACATTCCACCGGCTAAACCCGTATTTACCATATCCGTCCGCGCACGGGTAAAAATCGACCAATTTTACGATGCAAATTCACAAGAACCGGCGCTGGCCGCAAGGCAGTTGAACCGGCATCTTTTGCTTCAATTACAACCAGGTACGTTACCTCTTTCAGGAATTAATGATGCAAGCGCTTTATCTTGAAATCAAAAATCTCATTATAACGACATTGAATCTCGACGAACTTACTGCTGACGATATTGAAACCGACGCAGCGCTGTTTGGCGATGGCTTAGGGCTGGACTCCATCGACGCCCTGGAGTTAGGCCTGGCGGTGAAAAATGAGTATGGCGTGGTTCTCTCGGCTGAGAGCGAAGAGATGCGCCAGCACTTCTTCTCCGTCGCCACGCTGGCATCTTTCATTCACGCGCAACGTGCCTGAGGAAAGTCCGTTATGACTGAACAAAAAGCCATTTACGAAGAAGTCTCCGCGCTGCTGGTTAAGCTGTTTGAAGTCGACCCACAGGACATTAAGCCCGAGGCGCGCCTGTACGACGATCTGGAACTGGACAGCATTGACGCTGTTGACATGATCGTGCATCTGCAAAAGAAAACCGGCAAGAAAATCAAGCCGGAGGAATTTAAAGCGGTGCGGACAGTGCAGGATGTCGTCGATGCGGTAGAACGCCTGCTCAAAGAAGCATAACGCATCGTGTCGGGCGCGCGTTCGCTGCCAGTCGTACAACTGCTGACAGGCTTACTGCTGTTGGCCTGGCCATTTTTAATCTGGTTTGGCCTGGCACATAACGGCCTGCACTGGCTGCTACCGCTGATGGCATTGCTGCTGTTTGTACGCTTTCGCCAGACCCGGCGACAGGCGGGACCGTTGCGCGTCGTGACGCAGATAGTGGCGGTAGCGGGCATCACGCTTTGCGTTACCAGCTATCTGCTCAAAACGCACCAGTTGCTGCTGTTTTATCCGGTGGTGGTCAACGGGGTCATGCTGGCAGTCTTTGGTGGCTCACTCTGGTCTACCATGCCGGTTGTCGAACGCCTGGCACGGCTGCGCGATCCCAATCTACCCGCAGCAGGTGTGCGCTACACGCGCCGCGTCACGCAAATCTGGTGTGCCTTTTTCATCCTCAATGGCAGCATTGCGCTCGGTACCGCGCTGTATGGCGATATGTCCCTGTGGACGGTGTGGAACGGCATGCTCTCCTACCTGCTGATGGGAACGCTGATGGCAGGAGAGTGGCTGGTGCGCCGCCAGGTGATAAAACGAGATAACCCATGAAGCAGCCCCTTCCACTCTCTGAGTGGCTCAGCGCTCCACGTCCATCCGACGTACCCGTTGCGTGGTTAGAAGACGCGACCTGGACACTCGGCCATCTACGCCACGATGTTACCCGGTTGATAACGCACCTGCAGCAGCAGGAGGGTGAACGCTGGGCACTGTGCTTTGAGGACAGCTATCTGTTTATCGTGGCACTGCTGGCAACGCTCCATGCTGGCAAAACGCCGGTGATCCCGGGCCATTGTCGCGTTTCATTATTGAACGAGCAGCATGCGCTGTTTGACGGCGTATTGAGCGATAAACCGCTGAACTGGCAGGGTCCGCTACAGGTTGTCCAGTCTGCCATGACGGCCGCCACAGACGACGTGACGTTCCCCCCCATCCGCAGCGACACCTTTGTGGAACTCTTCACCTCCGGCTCTACCGGCCAGCCGAAGCGGGTCGTTAAACCGATCGGGCGTCTCGATAACGAAGCGGCGTTGCTCGCCGCGCGCTTTGCCGACCGTTTAACAGGTTGTCGGGTGGTGGCATCAGTGTTGCCACAGCATCTGTACGGCCTGACATTTCGTATCTTCCTGCCGATGTCCTTGGGCTTGCCGCTACACGCGGCAATGCTCTGGTACGCCGAACAACTGGCGGCGTTGGGCCATGAGCATCAGTATGTGTTTATCAGCAGCCCGGCGCTTCTGAAACGCCTCGAC
>NZ_SZWV01000079.1:0-16999 GCF_005280945.1 Citrobacter sp. wls718 | reverse complement strand
CTTGCCGCGCCGCCGGTCCGGATGGTTCTGTCAGCGGGCGGTATGCTGCCCTGGCAGGACGTCACGCAGACAGCAGACTGGCTAAACGTCTGGCCTGATGAGATCTACGGTAGCACTGAAACCGGCATCCTCGCCTGGCGTTATCGCCAGCAGGATGATGTAGCATGGCAGCCCTTCCCCGACATCAGATTCCGGTCAGAAAATGATGCGTTTCGCGTATTTTCCCCGCTGATTGCTGCTGATGATGGCCTGTTGCTCGACGATATTCTGCATTTTGCAGAAAACGGTCAGTTCCGCCTGATGGGACGGCGGGGCCGGGTGGTCAAAATTGAAGAAAAGCGTATTTCGCTAAGCGAAGTAGAGCGCCGTCTGCTGGCACTGGACGGCATTTGCGACGTTGCTGCTATGCCTGTCTCACGCGGCGGACGCCAGGGCGTTGGCGTCCTGCTGGTTCTGGATAACGAAACGCGTCAACGCTGGTATCAGCGCGGAGGAAAACCACAAGAGCTGAGCTGGCGGCGCGCGCTGCGCCCATGGCTGGAGCCGGTTGCTGTTCCCCGCTACTGGCGGGTGATTGACGAAATCCCGGTGAACAGTATGAACAAGCGTGTCTATGCGCAATTACAGGAGTTATTCCATGAAACCCCATGAAATTGAGCGTCATCAGGCACAACCTCAGCAGGTGGAGATTGTTTTGCATCTCGACCCTTCTCTATTCTGGTTCTGCGGACATTTTACCGTGCAGCCACTGCTGCCCGGCGTGGCACAGATCGACTGGGTAATGCACTACGCCACCACGCTGCTCGCCCCCAACTGGCGCTTTCACAGCATTCAGAACGTGAAATTTCAGGCTCCGCTGTTACCGGAAAACACCGTCACGCTAGCCCTGGACTGGCAAGAAGAGCGCCAGATACTGACCTTCAGCTACCAGCGCCACGACGGCGAAGCGCGCCATACCGCCAGCAGCGGGAAGATCCGGTTATGCCGTTAACGTTTTCTCCCTGCGTGCTGATCCCCTGCTACAACCATGGCGCAATGATGGCCAGCGTGCTGGCACGTTTGCAGCCGTTTGGCCTGCCCTGCATTGTGGTGGATGACGGCAGCGACACCACCACGCGGGATGAACTGGCTCGCCTGGCGGCAACTCATCCCCAGCTGACCTTAATTCGTCTGCCTGAAAACGCAGGCAAAGGCGCGGCGGTGCTTAGCGGTATGCAGGCAGCGGCAGCGGCCGGGTTCAGCCACGCGGTGCAGGTAGACGCCGACGGGCAGCATGCCATTGAAGATATTCCTGAACTGCTTGCGCTGGCAGAGCTTCACCCTACAGCGCTGATTTCCGGGCAGCCGATTTACGATGATTCCATACCCCGCTCGCGCCTGTACGGACGCTGGATAACTCACGTCTGGGTGTGGATTGAAACGCTCTCGCTCCAGCTCAAAGACAGCATGTGCGGCTTTCGGGTTTATCCGGTAGCACCGACGCTACAGCTGGCGCAGCGCGTGACCCTCGGCCAGCGAATGGACTTTGATACCGAAGTGATGGTGCGCCTCTACTGGCAGGGCAATACCAGCTATTTTGTCCCCACCCGTGTCACCTATCCGCTGGACGGGCTATCGCATTTCGATGCCCTCAAAGACAACCTGCGCATTTCACGGATGCACACGCGCCTGTTTTTTGGCATGTTGCCGCGCATCCCGTCGCTGCTTTTTCGCCGCGCATCGCCACACTGGGCGCGCCAGCAGGAAGTAAAGGGATTATGGGGGATGCGCCTGATGCTACTGGTGTGGCGATTACTCGGGCGCAAAGCATTCTCCCTGCTGCTCTACCCGGTGGTCGGCGTTTACTGGCTGACGGCAACCACCGCCCGCAAAGCCTCCCAACGCTGGATTGCTCGCGTGCGTGAACAGCTAACCGCACGCCAGATGCCGCTGCCGCCATCGCTCACCAGCTATCAGCACTTCCTGCGTTTTGGCGATGCGATGCTCGATAAAATTGCCAGCTGGCGCGGCGAACTGCGGTTAGGCCGCGATGTGGTCTTTGCTCCGGGCGCTGAAGAGACGCTCAACGTTAGCTCACCGCGCGGCAAGCTACTGCTGGCCTCGCATCTGGGCGATGTTGAAGCCTGTCGCGCGCTGGCGCAATTACAGGGCAGCAAAACCATCAACGCGCTGGTGTTCAGCGACAATGCCCAGCGCTTTAAGCAAATTATGCAAGAGATGGCCCCGCAGGCCGGGCTGAATCTGCTGCCGGTAACCGATATTGGCCCGGATACTGCGATCCTGCTTAAAGAGAAGCTGGATCGCGGCGAGTGGATTGCCATCGTCGGCGATCGTATTGCAGTCAATCCGCAACGCGGCGGCGAATGGCGCGTCTGCTGGAGCCGTTTTATGGGGCAAGCGGCCCCCTTCCCGCAGGGTCCGTTTATCCTCGCCGCTATTTTACGCTGCCCGGTGGATCTGATTTTCGCCCTGCGCCAGCAGGGGAAACTGCGTATTCACTGCGAGCCTTTCGCCGACCCGCTACTGTTGCCGCGCGCCGACCGGCAAAACGCATTACAGCAAGCCATCGATCGCTACGCCGAACGTCTGGAACACTACGCGCTACAGTCGCCGCTCGACTGGTTTAACTTTTTCGATTTCTGGCAGTTGCCGGATACCAAAAACAAGGAGTAAGGGTGCTTAACGATCCCCGCTTTACGGCTGAAGTCGAGCTGACCATTCCGTTCCACGACGTCGATATGATGGGCGTGGCGTGGCACGGCAACTATTTCCGCTATTTCGAAATTGCCCGCGAGGCGCTGCTGAATCAGTTCGATTATGGCTATCGGCAGATGAAAGAATCGGGCTATCTGTGGCCGGTGGTCGATACCCGCGTCAAGTATCGCAACCCCCTGACTTTTGAGCAGCGCATTCGCGTGCGCGCGCGTATTGAGGAGTTCGAAAACCGCCTGCGCATCGGTTACGAAATTTTCGATGCCGAAACCGGCAAGCGCGCGACTACCGGTTACACCATCCAGGTGGCGGTAGAAGAGAACAGCCGCGAGCTGTGCTTTGTCAGCCCGGATATCCTGTTTGCCCGGATGGGGGTCACGCCATGAGATTTTTACCGCTGCTGGCGCTGCTTATCAGCCCATGGGTCAGCGCTCTGACGCTGGATGATCTGCAACAGCGCTTTACCGAACAGCCGGTGGTCCGCGCTCACTTCGATCAAACCCGCACCATTAAGGATCTGCCGCAGCCGCTACGATCGCAGGGTAACATGTTGATCGCACGTGACCAGGGATTGCTGTGGGACCAAACGTCCCCGTTCCCGATGCAGCTGCTGCTCGATGACAAACGGATGGTACAGGTGATCAACGGCCAGCCGCCGCAAACCCTCACCGCCGAGAACAACCCGCAGATGTTCCAGTTCAACCATCTGCTGCGCGCGCTGTTCCAGGCGGATCGTAACGTGCTGGAACAGAACTTCCGCGTGGCGTTTACCGACAAAGGTGAAGGCCGCTGGACGCTGCGCCTGACGCCGATCACCACGCCGCTGGATAAGATTTTCGCGACCATTGATTTAGCCGGAAAAACTTATCTGGAGAGCATTCAACTGAACGATAAGCAGGGCGATCGCACCGACATCACGCTTTCCCAACACCAACTGACGCCCGCACAGCTGACTGATGATGAACGCCAACGCTTTGCCGCCCAGTAAACGTCCCGCGCTGCTGTGGGGAATCGCCTGCCTGATCCTGTTGGGCGTGTTGCTGACGCTGTTGCCTCAGGCACGGCTTAACAGCAGCGTCCTGGCAATGCTGCCCAAGCAGACGCTGGGGGCGATCCCGCCGAGCCTCAACGACGGCTTTATGCAGCGCCTTGACCGGCAACTGGTCTGGCTGGTAAGCCCCGGGAAAAAAGCCGACCCGCAGGTTGCCCGCAGCTGGCTGTCGCTATTACAAAAATCGCAGGCGCTGGCTGAGGTCAAAGGCCCGATGGACGCCGACAGCCAGCAGGCCTGGGGCGCTTTCTTCTGGCAGCACCGCAACGGCCTGATCGATAGCGACACCCGCGCCCGCCTACAAAACGGCGGTGAAGCGCAGGCGCAATGGATACTTTCCCAGCTCTACTCTGCTTTTTCCGGCGTCAGCGGCAAAGAGCTGCAAAACGACCCGCTGATGCTGATGCGCGGCTCGCAGTTGGCAATGGCCAAAAACGGCCAGCGCCTGCGGCTGATGGACGGCTGGCTGGTGGCTCAGGATGATCAGGGTAACTACTGGTACCTGCTGCACGGCGAGCTGGCCGGTTCGTCGTTTGACATGCAGCAGACGCACCAGTTGGTCACCACGCTCAATACGCTGGAAGGTGAGCTCAAGGCGCAATATCCGCAGGCGCAGCTGTTGTCTCGCGGGACCATGTTCTACAGCGATTACGCCAGCCAGCAGGCGAAGCGGGATGTTTCGACCCTCGGTGTCGCCACCCTGCTTGGGGTGATTTTGCTGATTGTGGCGGTGTTCCGTTCCCTGCGCCCGCTGCTGCTGTGTCTGATTTCGATCGGCATTGGCGCGCTGGCAGGCACCGTCGTCACGTTGCTGATTTTTGGCGAGCTGCACCTGATGACGCTGGTGATGAGCATGAGCATCATCGGGATCTCCGCCGACTACACGCTCTACTATCTGACCGAGCGGATGGTGCACGGCGCAGAAACCTCACCGTGGCAAAGCCTCAGCAAAGTGCGCAATGCCCTGCTGCTGGCGCTGCTTACCACCGTGGCGGCGTATCTGATTATGATGCTCGCCCCCTTCCCCGGCATTCGTCAGATGGCGGTATTCGCGGCGGTGGGCCTGAGCGCTTCCTGCCTGACGGTGATTTTCTGGCATCCGTGGCTGTGTCGTGGGCTGCCGGTGCGCCCGGTTCCGGCGATGGTACTGATGCTACGCTGGCTTGCCGCATGGCGACGCAATAAAAAGCTTTCCGTCGGCTTGCCGGTGGCGCTGGCCCTGTTCTCGCTGGCGGGTCTTGCCACACTGCGCGTGGACGATGATATCTCGCAGCTTCAGGCGCTGCCGCAGGATATTTTGGCACAGGAAAAAGCGATTACCGCGCTGACCGGGCAGAGTGTCGATCAGAAGTGGTTTGTGGTGTACGGCAAGTCTGCACAGCAAACGCTGGAACGGCTGGAAGCCTTTACTGCTGCGCTGGAGCAGGCGAAAAAAGAGGGATGGCTTGGCGGGTATCGCACTATTCCGCTGAATTCACTCGCCCGCCAGCAGCAGGATCTCAGCCTGCTGAAAAACGCTGCGCCAGCCGTCATCAAAGCCCTGAACAACGCCGGGCTGGCGACGGTAAACCCCGATCTTAACGCCATGCCGGTAACGATCGATGCCTGGCTTGCTAGCCCGGCCAGCGAAGGCTGGCGGCTGCTGTGGATAACGCTGGCCGATGGCGAAAGCGGCGTGTTGGTACCGGTTGAAGGGATGAAAAACAGCGCTGCATTAAACACCCTCAGTACCCAATACACCGGCGTCGCGTGGGTGGATCGGAAAAGCAGCTTCGACGAACTGTTCGCGCTGTATCGCCATATTTTGACCGGCCTGCTGTTGGTGGCGCTGGCGGTGATTGCCTGCGGCGCAGTGGTGCGACTTGGCTGGAGCAAAGGGCTAATCAGTCTCGTGCCATCGGTATTATCGCTGGGCTGCGGTCTGGCAGTGCTGGCGCTGAGCGGCCATGCAGTCAATTTGTTCTCGCTGCTGGCGCTGGTGCTGGTACTCGGCATCGGCATTAACTACACGCTGTTTTTCAGCAATCCGCGCGGCACACCGTTAACCTCATTTTTAGCGATTACGCTGGCGATGCTGACCACGCTGCTGACCCTCGGCATGCTGGTTTTCAGTGCCACCCAGGCTATCAGCAGCTTTGGTATCGTGCTGGTGAGCGGCATTTTCACCGCCTTCCTGCTGTCACCGCTGGCGATGCCAGTGAAAAAGAGAAAAAAACACGATGAGTAAACTGATATTTCGTTGGTTGAGTGGGCTTTTGCCGGATGGCGGCGTTGCCTTATCCGGCCTACGTCAGCACATCAATTGTAGGCCGGATAAGCGCAGCGCCATCCGGCGGGGCCTGCTTGTCGCCACGCTGATGCTGGCCGGTTGCAGCCACTCACAGCCCGAACAAGAAGGCCGACCACAGGCGTGGCTGGAGCCGGGCGCACGCGTGACGCTACCCGCGCCGGGGATCTCTCCGGCGGTCAGTTCCCAGCAGCTCCTCACCGGCAGCTTTAACGGCAAAACCCAGTCGCTGCTGGTGATGCTTAACGCCGATGATAAAAAACTCACCCTGGCAGGCCTCTCCTCTGTCGGTATCCGCCTGTTCCTCGTCACTTACGATGAAAAAGGACTGCATGCCGAACAGTCGATCGTGGTGCCGCAGCTGCCGCCCGCCAGCCAGGTTCTGGCCGACGTGATGCTCAGCCACTGGCCGATTAGCGCCTGGCAGTCGCAGCTGCCGAAGGGCTGGACGCTCACCGATATCGGCGACAAGCGCGAACTGCGCAACGCCCGCGGCAAGCTGGTCACCGAAATCACCTACCTGAACCGCAAAGGCAAGCGCGAGCCAATCAGCATCGAACAGCACGTGTTTAAATACCACATCACCATTCAATACCTGGGTGACTGAGATGATCTACATTTCTGCGGTTGGTATGATTAACGCACTGGGCAACAACGCCGATGAAATAGCCGCCAACCTGATGCGCGGCGTGGCTCCCGGTATGCGCCCGCGCACCGGCTGGCTTCAGGGCCATCCGCATGCGGTGTTAGCCGGCGTTGACGGTGAACTGCCGACGATCCCCGATGAATTTAGCGCTCACCGTTCGCGCAATAATCAGCTGCTGCTGGCGGCGCTCGCGCAAATCCAGCCGCAGGTAGATGACGCCATTGCGCAGTTTGGTCGCGACCGCGTTGCCGTGGTGCTCGGCACCAGCACCTCCGGGCTGGACGAAGGCGACGTGCATGTTGATCTCACGCTCAACGGCAAAGCGAGCAGCGCTTGGCAGTACCCGCAGCAGGAGCTGGGCGACCCGTCGCGCTTTCTCAGCCACTGGCTGGCATTGGACGGCCCGGCGTTTACGCTCTCTACCGCCTGCTCCTCCAGCGCCCGCGCGATCATGAGCGGACGCCGCCTGATTGAATCCGGGCTGGCGGACGTGGCGATTGTCGGCGGGGCGGACACGCTAAGCCGGATGCCCATCAACGGTTTCCACAGCCTGGAATCACTCTCGCCAACGTTATGCCAGCCATTTGGTCGCGACCGCTGCGGGATTACCATCGGTGAAGGTGCGGCGCTGATGCTGCTGACCCGCGAACCGCAGCAGATTGCGCTGCTGGGCGTCGGCGAATCCAGCGATGCGTACCATATTTCGGCCCCGCATCCGCAGGGCGAAGGGGCGATTCGCGCCATTCGTCAGGCGCTTAACGACGCGGGGATGACGCCAGAGCAGGTGGGCTATATCAATCTGCACGGCACCGCCACGCCGCTGAACGATAAAATTGAGGCTAACGTAGTGAACACGCTATTTGGCGAAAGCGTCCCGTGCAGTTCGACTAAACATCTGACCGGACACTCGCTGGGTGCTGCGGGGATCACCGAAGCCGCCATCAGCATGCTGATTTTGCAGCGCGACCTGCCGCTGCCGCCGCAGGATTTCAGCCAGTCGCCGCGCGATGAAACGCTGCCTGCCTGCGGGATTATCGAGCGCCAGCAGCTGCTACCGCGCCCGGTCATCCTGTCAAACTCGTTTGCCTTTGGCGGCAATAACGCCAGTATCCTGCTCGGGAGAATGCCATGAGCCACTATTTAGCGCCCGAAGACTATCTGCCTCACGATGCGCCGATGCTGCTGCTTGAAGAAGTGGTTAGCGTGACGGACGACTCCGCTACCTGCCGCGTCACGGTATCGCCCGACGGCGTACTGGCCCCGTTTCTTGATACAGCAGGCAATCTGCCCGGCTGGTTCGCCCTGGAGCTGATGGCGCAGACCGTTGGCGTGTGGTCCGGCTGGCACCGTCATCAGGCGGGCCAGGCCAGCATCTCCTTAGGCATGGTGCTCGGCGCACGTGAATTAATCTGTGCGGCGGGAATATTGCCAGGTGGCCTGACGCTGGATATTAGCGTCACGCTGCTGATGCAAGATGCACGTTTTGGCAGCTTTGAATGCGCCATTCAGGCAGGTGAAGAGATGCTGGCAAGCGGTCGCGTCAACACCTTCCAGCCGACAGCGGAAGAACTTAACACCCTATTTCAACAAGGAGCGTCCGCATGAGTCGTTCAGTTTTGGTTACCGGCGCCAGCAAGGGCATCGGTCGCGCCATCGCCCGCCAGCTGGCGGCGGACGGCTTTGTGGTCGGCGTTCACTATCATCGCGATGCGCAAGGCGCCCAGCAGACGTTAGATTCGATTCTCGCCGCTGGCGGCACAGGCCGTCTGCTGACGTTCGACGTTGCCAACCGCGAGCAGTGCCGTGAAGTGCTGGAGCAAGATAACGACGCGCACGGTGCGTGGTACGGCATCGTCAGCAATGCCGGCATTACCCGCGATGCGGCCTTCCCGGCGCTCAGCGATAACGACTGGGATGCGGTGATCCACACCAACCTCGACAGCTTCTATAACGTTATCCAGCCGTGCATGATGCCGATGATTAGCGCTCGTCAGGGTGGGCGAATCATTACCTTATCGTCGGTTTCCGGCGTGATGGGCAATCGCGGCCAGGTCAACTACAGCGCCGCCAAGGCAGGTATCATCGGAGCCACCAAAGCGCTGGCGATTGAGCTGGCAAAACGCAAAATTACCGTCAACTGCATCGCGCCGGGGCTGATTGATACCGGGATGATCGAAATGGAAGAGGCCGCGCTGAAAGAAGCCATGTCGATGATCCCGATGAAACGGATGGGCCAGGCCGATGAAGTGGCCGGGCTTGCCAGCTATTTAATGTCGGATATCGCGGGTTACGTCACCCGCCAGGTGATTTCTATCAATGGAGGGATGCTATGACGCGTCGCGTGGTCATTACAGGGATGGGCGGCGTCACCGCCTTTGGGGAAAACTGGCAGGATGTCTCCGCCAGGCTACTGGCGTATGAAAACGCGGTGCGCAAAATGCCGGAGTGGCAGGTTTATGACGGGCTGCACACGCTGCTGGGCGCGCCGGTCGATGATTTCACCCCACCGGAGCACTATACCCGCAAGCGTATTCGCTCTATGGGTCGCGTGTCGCTGATGTCCACCCGCGCGACCGAACTGGCGCTGGAGCAGGCCGGGCTGATTGGCGATGCGGTGCTGACCAACGGTGAAACCGGGATTGCCTACGGCTCGTCAACCGGCAGCACCGGTCCGGTGAGCGAGTTCGCCACCATGCTGACCGAGAAGCACACCAACAATATTACCGGCACCACCTACGTGCAGATGATGCCGCACACTACCGCCGTCAACACCGGGCTATTTTTCGGCCTGCGTGGGCGAGTGATCCCCACCTCCAGCGCCTGCACCTCCGGCAGCCAGGCGATTGGCTACGCATGGGAAGCGATTCGTCACGGCTACCAAACGGTGATGGTCGCAGGCGGCGCGGAAGAGCTGTGTCCGTCGGAAGCGGCGGTGTTTGATACCCTGTTCGCCACCAGCCAGCGCAACGACGAACCGAAAACCACGCCCTCGCCCTTTGATGAACATCGCGACGGGCTGGTAATTGGCGAAGGCGCAGGCACGTTGATTCTGGAAGAGCTTGAGCACGCCAAAGCGCGCGGCGCGACAATTTACGGTGAGATTATCGGTTTTGCCACCAACTGCGATGCGGCGCATATCACCCAGCCGCAGCGCGAGACGATGCAGATTTGCATGGAGCAGTCGCTGAAAATGGCGGGCTTACGCGCGCGGGATATCGGTTATATTTCAGCCCACGGCACGGCGACCGATCGAGGTGATATTGCAGAAAGTCAGGCAACCGCCGCCATTTACGGTGATAATGTGCCGCTGTCCTCGCTCAAAAGTTATTTTGGCCATACCCTTGGCGCCTGTGGCGCGCTGGAAGCCTGGATGAGTTTGCAAATGATGCGCGAAGGCTGGTTTGCGCCTACGCTAAATTTAAGCCAGCCTGATGCCAACTGTGGCGCGCTGGATTACATTATGGGTGAAGCCCGCAAGATTGATTGTGAGTTCCTGCAGAGCAATAACTTTGCGTTTGGCGGCATAAATACTTCTATTATCATCAAACGTTGGCCCTGATATGTACCGGATCGTTGTTGGGAAAGTTTCTGTTTTAAGCGCTGGCACCCTGCCTCGCGCGTTGTATGAACAGGCGCCGCAAGGTGCGCGCCGCACGCGCTGGCTGGCTGGCCGCGTGCTGCTTTCCCATGCCTTGTCACCACTGCCTGACATTGTCTATGGTGAGCAGGGAAAACCGGCATTCTCAGGCGACACGCCGCTATGGTTTAATCTCAGCCACAGCGGGGATGACATCGCCCTGCTGCTCAGTGATGAAGGGGAAGTCGGCTGCGATATTGAAGTCGTGCGCCCCCGTGATAACTGGCGGACGCTGGCAAATACAGTATTCAGCCTTGGGGAACATGCCGAAGTCGAAGCTGAACGCCCGGACCACCAGCTGGCGGCGTTCTGGCGCATCTGGACGCGCAAAGAGGCCATCGTTAAGCAACGTGGCGGCAGCGCCTGGCAAATTGTCAGCGTCGACAGCACTACCCTGACGTCCTCACTCTCTGTCAGTCAGTGCCAGCTCGATACCCTGAGCCTGGCCGTGTGTACGCCAACGCCGTTTACATTGACCGCCGACGCCGTGCAGAGAGTGTAATTCCGCATGCCCTGTACGCCACATAAAAGGTTAACTTTAGATGCAACGAGTCACCATTACTCTCGATGACGATTTACTGGAAACGCTGGACAGCCTGAGCCAGCGCCGGGGTTATAACAACCGTTCCGAAGCCATCCGCGACATTTTGCGCGGCGCGCTGTCCCAGGAAAGCACGCAAGAGCATGGCACCCAGGGCTTTGCGGTGCTCTCCTATGTTTATGAACATGAGAAACGTGACTTAGCCAGCCGTATTGTCTCGACCCAGCATCACCACCACGACTTGTCGGTCGCCACACTGCACGTGCACATCAACCATGACGACTGCCTGGAAATCGCGGTGCTGAAAGGCGATATGGGCGATGTTCAGCATTTTGCCGATGACGTTATCTCCCAACGCGGCGTGCGCCACGGCCATTTGCAGTGCCTGCCGAAAGAAGAGTAATGGCTGGGTTCGTTGCCGGATGGCGGCTGCACCTTATCCGGCCTACCATTCACAAACGGGAACGGACGTAGGCCGGGCAAGCGAAGCGCCCCGGGCAATACAGGATATTTATGCCATCGTGCCAATCGTCTTCCTGAAGCGTAGTAAGGCGACCAGAAAGAACGCGCTACCTATCGCCAGTAACGTCAGGAACTGCGGCCAGACGATACCCAACCCGGCACCGCGATAGAGAATCGCCTGCGCCAGGCTGACAAAGTGGGTCGTCGGCATGGTTAGCATGATGTCCTGCACCGTCTGCGGCATGCTTTCACGCGGAGTAGAGCCGCCGGAGAGCATCTGCAACGGTAGCAGCACCAGAATCATCAGCAGTCCCAGCTGCGGCATCGACCGCGCCAGCGTACCCATAAAAATGCCGATCGAGGTGGTGGCAAACAGGCTCAGCGCCACGCCCAGCATAAACAGCGGGATTGAGCCTTCAATCGGCACGCCAAGCACCCCTTTCACCATCAGCATCAGCGACAGACCGGAAACCACCAGCACCACCAGCCCCATCGACCAGATTTTTGCCATCATGATCTCAAACGGCGTCACCGGCATCACCAGCAGGTGTTCGATCGTCCCGTGCTCGCGCTCGCGGATCAGCGCCGATCCGGTGAGCACAATCGCTAGCATGGTGATGTTATTGATAATGGCCATCACGGCCCCGAAGCGCGCAGGCTCCAGATTAGGGTTAAAGCGCATGCGCATTTCCAGCGCCACCGGCAGATCAGCATTGTCGCGGTAACGCGCCACAAAGCTGTTCACCTCACCGCTGATAATATTCTGGATATAGCTGTTGCCGGTAAAGGCCTGACTCATCCGCGTGGCATCGACGTTGACCTGGATATCCGGCTGTCGCCCGGCCAACACATCACGCTGAAAATCAGGTGGAATATTCACAGCAAAGGTATAGCGACCGGCATCCAGCCCGGCATCCATTTCATCGGCGGTGATCATCTCCGGCGGTAAAAACCACGGGCGATAAAAACTGTTCACAATGCGATTCGACAGCTGCGACTGGTCCATATCAGTAATGGCAATCGGCGCCAGATGCAGCGAACCCGGCAACACGGTGGCGGAGGAATACACCGAAATCGTGAAAGCGAAGACGATCAGTGTCAGCATCGCTTTGTCGCCCAGCAGGCTACGTAACTCTTTGATGCCAAGGTTATAAATATTACGTAATCGGCGCATCACCCCTCCTGTTTTTTCAGCAGTAATACGCTGAGGCCAATTACCACCGGAATGGCTACCGCCAGCGGGATAAACAGCGACCAGAGATCGGCCAGATCCAGCGCTTTCGAGAACGTGCCACGCGCAATGGTCAGAAAATGGCTGGTCGGGTAAATTTCACCTATCCACCGCCCCGGTCCTTCCAGCGAGGCGACCGGATCGATCATCCCGGAAAACTGCGTCGCCGGGATAAGCGTAATAATCGCGGTACCAAAAATGGCAGCGATCTGACTTTTCATAAACGTGGAGGTAAGCAGCCCAAGCCCGGTAGCAATGGTGATGTACAGCAGTGCGGCGAGCGTCAGAGTCAAAAAACTGCCCTTGTGCTGCACGCCGAAGACAAACACCGACAGCGCGCACAGCAGCAGGAAGTTCAGCATCCCCAGCACGATGTACGGCAACTGTTTACCGAGTAAAAACTCGCTGCGGGTGGTCGGCGTGACGTACAGGTTGATGATCGACCCCAGCTCTTTCTCCCGCACCACGCTCAGGGCGCTGAGCATGGAGGGGATCATCATCAGCAGCAGCGGGATCACCGCCGGAACAATCGCCGGCAAGCTCTTCACATCCGGGTTATAGCGATAGCGTGTTTCAATGGTCATCAGCCCATTTTGCCCGCTGGCATTGGGCTGACGCGCCATCACATCCTGCAGCCAGGTCTGGTGCATCGCCTGCACATAGCCTCTGACCGTTTCCGCACGACTCGGCATCGCGCCATCGACCCAAACGCCAATCTTCACCGGCGTGCCGCGCGCAATATCGCGGCCAAAATTCGGCGGGATTTCTATCGCCACCGCCACCTCGCCCGAGCGCATCCGTTTGTCCAGCTCGTCATAGCTGGTGAGCGGTGGCTGTTCGATAAAATAGCGTGACCCCGCCAGATTCAACGACCACGCCTGGCTGCTGACGGTCTGGTCACGGTCGAGCACCGCAAAGCGCAGGTTTTCCACGTCCATGCTGATGCCGTAGCCCATGATCAGCATCAGGATCACCGTGCCCAGCAGCGCCAGCGTCGAGCGCACCGGGTCACGTCGCAACTCCAGCGCTTCACGACGGCTGTAGCTAAACAGGCGCCGCAGGCTAAACCCCTGGCGCGGAGGTTTACTGTGCTGCTCTACGGCTGGCGCATCCGCTGGTGGCAGCGGCGCAACGGGCGCCGGGCCTGCCGCCTCCTGCAGCCAGGAGATAAACGCCTCTTCCAGACTGGCAGCACCGCGCTGCGTCACCAGTTCCTGCGGCGTACCGCTGGCGAGCACTTTTCCGGCGTGCATCAGCGACATGCGGTCGCAGCGCTCCGCTTCGTTCATAAAGTGGGTGGAGATAAAAATGGTCACTTTATCCTGACGCGAGAGGTCAACCATCAGCTGCCAGAACATGTCTCTCGCCACCGGATCGACCCCGGAGGTCGGCTCATCGAGGATTAACATTTCCGGGCGATGGATCACCGCCACCGCCAGCGACAGGCGTTGGCGAATTCCCAGCGGTAGCGCACCGGGCAGCATGTCCTCGACCTCGGTCAGCATAAAACGCTCACTCATCTCTTGTACGCGACCGGGGATTTCTGGGGTGGGGATATGGAACAGACGCGCATGCAATTCGAGGTTTTGCCGCACGGTCAGCTCGCTGTAGAGCGAAAACGCCTGTGACATGTAGCCTACCCGGCGGCGGGTATCGATATTCTTCGGATCAACCGCTTGCCCAAATAGCCACGCCTCACCTTCGCTGGCGGGTAGCAGTCCGGTGAGCATCTTCATGGTGGTGGATTTACCGCAACCGTTAGAGCCGAGAAAGCCGAAGATCTCCCCGCGCGGAATGCGGAAGTTAACGTGGTCAACGGCGACGAACTTACCGAAGCGCATGGTCAGATCTTTCGCCTCGATAGCAATCTCTTCCTGCTCAGCGTGATACGGCGGGATCACCACCGGCTTGTGCGCCTGACGCTGGGCTTCGGGTAACAGCCCGATAAACGCCTGCTCCAGCGTGTGGGTTGCCGTTTGTTCACGCAATTGCTGTGCGCTCCCGGTGGCTAACACCTCACCGGCGTTCATCGCCACCAGCCAGTCGAAGCGCTCGGCCTCTTCCATATAGGCGGTGGCGACCAGCACGCTCATGTTGGTCTGCCGCTGACGAATGCTGTTAATCAGATCCCAGAACTGGGCGCGGGACAACGGGTCTACCCCGGTGGTCGGTTCATCAAGGATGAGTAATTCCGGGTCGTGGATCAGCGCACAGCACAGCCCCAGTTTTTGCTTCATCCCGCCCGAGAGCTTCCCTGCAGGACGGTCGCGAAACGGCGCCAGCCCGGTGCTGTTCAGCAGCTCGGTAATGCGCGCCTCGCGCTCGGCCTTACCATGGCCGAACAGCCGGGCGAAGAAGTCGACGTTCTCGTACACCGACAGCGTGTGATAGAGGTTTTTCCCCAGCCCTTGCGGCATCCAGGCAATTCGCGGGCAGACATCCCGGCGATGTTTTGGGTCGCGCATATCGCCGCCCAGCACCCTCACGTTGCCGTGTTCAATCACCCGCGCGCCGGAGATAAGCGACAACAGGCTTGATTTACCGACACCGTCCGGGCCAATCAGTCCGACCATACAGCGAGCGGGGATATCCAGCGTGATATTGTTAAGCGCGACCGTTTTCCCGTAATGCTGACTCACGCCGTCAAGGTGCGCCACGGGAGGAACGGAAAGATGCGCATGGTGCGTCATTGCGGCAACCTCACCACCAGGTCGTCAGGCCAGGCGCGACTTTCATCCAGCCGCACCCACGCCATGCCCGGCAGACCGGTTTTCACGTACTCCAGATGCTGCTGCAACAGCTCTGGTGGGATACGCGCTTTGACGCGGAACATCAGCTTCAGCCGCTCATCGCTGGTTTCGACCGTTTTCGGCGTGAACTGCGCGACGCTGGCCACAAAGCTGATGGTCGCAGGGATGCGCAGATCGGGCGCAGCATCCAGTACCAGGCGCGCTTCACCGCCAATCTTCAGTAAGCCAGCCTGTTCAGTAGGTAAAAAGAACGTCATATAGACATCGCTGAGATCGACCATATTCAGCACGCGTCCACCCGCGGAAAGTACCTCTCCCGGTTCAGCCACCCGGTACTGCACGCGGCCATCGCGTGGCGCTTTCAGCTCGCTATCATCAATATCAGCCGCAATGCGACGTTCAGTAGCCTGCGCGGCTTCTACGCGGGTCTGCGCCTGAATGATACTGGTGCGAGCGGCTTCAATCGCCGCTTTTGCCGCAGAGACCTGCGCCTTTGCGGATTCCAGCGCGGCGCGCGCACTTTCTGCCGCAGCCCTGTCGTCATCCAGCTGTTGCTCAGACACGGCTCCACGCTGGGACAGCGAGCGGGAACGCACGTGACGTTTAGAGACCGACTGCAGCTCTGCCTCGCGCTGTTTTACCACCGACTGCGCGGCGCGCATTTCACTCTGCCGCTGCTCCAGTAGCGCCCGCGCTGCCGCCACCGCGCTTTCCGCTTCTTTGATTTGGGCGACCGCTTCCAGCCGCTGCTCCTGCAACACGCGGGTATCCATTTTCGCCAATACCTCACCCTGACGAACGAACTGCCCTTCCGACACAAGGATCGTGTCAATCCGCCCGGCAATCTTGGTGGCAATATCCACTTCGGTGGCTTCAATTCTGCCGTTGCTGGCTGCGAACCCCTCCGGTATTCCCGCAGGACGTAACATCCACCAGGCTATCGCGGCTACCACAACCAGGATGCCCGCCCCCCACCACACCAGATGACGCTTCAACTTATCCATATTCGACCCGCCGTAATCCCTGTTTTCAAACGATGCGTGTCACAAAGCCCACTGAACAGCTATTCAGCGGGAGATTCCATCCGGGATGAGAAGGAATGAGGAACAAAGGCCAGACGGTGGACAGGCGTCACGACGACGCTCACCGCGAAGGAAGTGAATGATGAAGATGCTGTGAAATCGGGTAGTAATGTTGTCATCATCAGCGTTCCTGGCCGTAAATGAAACACGCATACTCATAACTGCTATCTATTGAATACTAACACCTGGATTCGAGATGTCTATTCGTTGTGGTGGACGCTGGCCGCAAGCATTGCAGGAAATCACAAATCTGTTAAAAGTTAACCAGGAAGCTGACATTAATGAATACCATTACGTATCACGCCTGAGAGAGCAATCGAGATCGACATATGAAATTTAATCTGAAACCCTTTGAGCTAAATGTCATCCGTATCCTCGCAGAAACGCGCAGTATCAGTATAAGCGCGGATAAAACCAAAATCTCGCAGGCAAACCTGAGTCGGATGCTGACATCGCTGGAGGATAAAATTGGCGCCAAAATATTCGACAGGGGCACACGGCCGCTGACTTTAACACGTTTTGGTAATGAGCTACTTCCTTACATCATCAGTAGCCTGGAGAAAAACCAGGAGATTACGGGTGATGCTGCCAACTTACTGA
>NZ_SZWV01000078.1:0-1447 GCF_005280945.1 Citrobacter sp. wls718 | reverse complement strand
CGGACATTTAGCCCCCTCTTAATTGCTGTGATTCCTCTCAGAAATGAGGGGATGTGGAATCAGGCAACCGGGCTCTTTTGTTCAAATAAAAGTAAGGATGATTCCCGGTGCCTGAAAATGGTAATCACCACATCCACAGGGGCGCGATGATCGTTATGTTTTGTTCAGTTTTTCCACCTCTTCGGTGGTTTGAATAAACCTGTCAGTTTCCAGTTCTACGCCGATCGCCCGACGGCCAAGTTCTATTGCAGCTTTCACAGTTGAACCAGAGCCCATAAAGAAATCGGCGACAATATCCCCCGGTCTGCTGCTGGCGCTAATGATCTGCTTCAGCATGTCGGCAGGTTTTTCACATGGGTGTTTACCTGGATAAAACTGAATAGGCTTATGCGTCCATACGTCGGTATACGGAACAAGAGCAGAAACAGAGAAGCAGCGCCGGAGGGTTTTGTATTCCTCCAGCAATTCTGAATATTTGCGGTTTATTGACTGATAGGTAGCTACCAGCTGGTGGTGAGGATGTTCAAGCTTCTGCTGAATGTGCTTATCGATAGCGATCCGCGTGAACAGTTCCTGCAATTTTCTATAGTCCACTTCATTTGGTAGTTGCCATTGGCTTGCACCAAACCAGTGTGACGCCATGTTTTTCTTTCCGGTTGCCTCAGCTATTTCTTTCGAGCTGACACCCAGTGATTCACGGGCATTACGGAAGTAATCAATCAGCGGCGTCATAATGTGCTGCTTTAGCTCTGTGCTTTTCCTTTCGTAAACATCCTCTTTACCTGTGTACGGCCCAAGATAGTGCTCAGCAAACAAAATCCGTTCCGTAGATGGAAAGTACGCACGCAGGCTTTCTTTGTTACATCCATTCCAGCGGCCCGATGGTTTTGCCCAAATTATGTGATTCAAAACGTTGAACCGGGCACGCATCATAATCTCTATATCTGAGGCCAGTCGGTGACCACAAAACAGGTAAATGCTGCCTGCAGGTTTAAGAACGCGAGCATACTCAGCCAGACAGCTATCAAGCCAGCGTAAGTAGTCCTCGTCCCCCTTCCATTGGTTGTCCCAGCAGTTGGGCTTCACTTTGAAGTACGGCGGATCCGTAACTATTAGATCAATAGAGTTATCCGGGAGGGTGGCGACGTAATGCAGGCTATCAGCGTTGATCAACTCAACACTGTTTATTTTTACAGTATTTTTCATAGATCAGTTAGCGTAACTCTGATAGGCTCACGTTGCTTTTGCGCTAAAGCAGTGGGCCTTGGTTAGCTTGTGACCTGAAAGCATGAGCTGATGGCTGGCCGGGTGCTACAACACCCACCAGCCGCCCATTCTTCACAGCAGGAAATGCTCGTTTTTGAACAAGCATACAATATTTACTTTTTAATCTTCGGGCCAAATGAGAATTTGGAACGTAATCCCGGTGATGCTGCCAACTTACTGA
>NZ_SZWV01000073.1:0-7356 GCF_005280945.1 Citrobacter sp. wls718 | reverse complement strand
CAGTAAGTTGGCAGCATCACCAGGAAAACGAACCCGGAACTTTTAATTGAGGTGGTTATGTTCAGGAAATTAGCAGCTGAATTCTTCGGTACGTTTTGGCTTGTGTTTGGTGGGTGCGGAAGTGCCGTGCTGGCCGCAGCATTCCCGGAGTTAGGAATTGGTTTTGCCGGTGTCGCACTGGCATTCGGTCTGACAGTATTAACCATGGCATACGCCGTGGGACATATTTCAGGCGGCCATTTTAACCCGGCCGTGACATTAGGCCTATGGGCGGGCGGTCGCTTCCCGGCAAAAGACGTGATTGGTTATGTTGTTGCGCAGGTTATCGGCGGGATTGTTGCGGCAGCGGCGCTGTATCTGATCGCCAGCGGTAAAGCAGGCTTTGACGCCACGGCCAGCGGTTTTGCATCAAACGGCTATGGCGAACATTCGCCAGGCGGTTATTCCATGCTTTCTGCCATTGTTATTGAAATTGTGCTGACAGCAGGTTTCTTGTTAGTGATCCATGGCGCCACGGATAAACATGCTCCGGCAGGTTTTGCACCGATTGCTATTGGTCTGGCACTGACCCTGATTCACCTGATCAGTATTCCGGTGACTAACACCTCTGTAAACCCGGCGCGTAGCACCGCGGTAGCCCTCTTCCAGGGCGGTTGGGCGTTACAACAGCTGTGGCTGTTCTGGGTTATGCCGATTATCGGCGGGATCATCGGTGGCCTTATTTATCGCACGCTGCTAGAAAAACGTGATTAATCGATAACGAAAAAGACCTGGCATTACGTCAGGTCTTTTCCTCCCCGCTTTATTTCCTTTTATTTGCAACTTTACTCCCCTCTTTGCTTTCAGTAGTGTGTATCCCCGTCATACTTCAAGTTGCAGATGTGTTGGCTGCGCTCTTTCCCCCAGTCACGTACTTATGTACGCTCCCGGGGATTCACTCCCTTGCCGCCTTCCTGCAACTTGAATTATTTAGGTTATAGTGGCGCATTTCGTCTTACTTCTCAGCAAGGACCGGGTTTTCATGTTTTCAGGGCTGTTAATCATTCTGATTCCACTTATTGTGGGCTATCTTATTCCGCTTAGGCACAGAGCGGCATTAAAACTCATCAATCGCCTGTTGAGTTGGATCGTTTACCTTATTCTCTTCTTTATGGGTATCAGTCTGGCGTTTCTGGATAATCTCGCCAGCAATCTGTTATCGATATTGCATTATTCTGCGGTCAGCGTGACGGTCATTCTGCTATGTAATATCGCCGCGCTGTTGTGGCTCGAGCGTTCACTTCCCTGGCGGCACAACCATCGGCAGGAAAAGCTGCCATCACGCATTGCCATGGCGCTGGAGTCGCTACAACTTTGTGGCGTTGTTGTGCTGGGGTTTCTGCTGGGACTCACCGGGTTCTCATTCTTACAGCACGCCACCGAAGCCAGCGAATATACGCTGATCTTTTTATTGTTCCTGGTCGGTATCCAACTGCGTAACAGCGGCATGACCTTAAAACAGATTGTGCTGAATCGTAGGGGGATGATTGTGGCCGTCGTCGTGGTGGCAAGTTCAATGCTGGCTGGCGTGATTAATGCGCTGATCCTCGGACTGCCGCTGAAAACCGCGCTGGCGATGGCCTCGGGTTTTGGCTGGTATTCCCTGTCCGGCATTCTGCTGACCGAGTCATTCGGTCCCGTCATTGGCAGCGCCGCCTTCTTCAACGATCTGGCTCGTGAGCTGATCGCCATTATGCTGATTCCGGGCTTAGTCGGCCGCAGTCGTTCCACCGCATTAGGACTGTGTGGCGCCACCTCAATGGATTTCACCCTACCCGTTTTACAACGCAGCGGCGGGCTGGAAATGGTACCTGCGGCCATCGTTCACGGCTTTATTCTTAGTCTGCTAGTGCCTTTGTTGATGGCCCTTTTCTCCGCCTGATACAGCACAAATACCCCTCTGGCGGTAGTCACCTACCGCCAAAATTGCGCTAAATCAATCTCCCTGCAAGTTGTAGCAGAAATCCCTTTAATCCCTTCGCGCGCAGGCATAATCTTAAACATGTATATTAAATATAACTTTAAAAGGTGTGACCATGTTTTGTGTGCAATGTGAACAAACCATCCGTACTCCGGCAGGGAACGGCTGCTCTTACGCGCAAGGTATGTGCGGTAAAACAGCAGAAACCTCCGATCTGCAGGATCTGCTGATTGCTTCCCTACAAGGTCTGTCTGCATGGGCTGTTAAAGCGCGTGAATACGGTATCATCGATCATGAAGTGGATAACTTTGCCCCGCGCGCATTCTTCTCTACCCTGACCAACGTTAACTTCGACTCCCCACGTATCGTCGGCTATGCCCGTGAAGCCATCGCCATGCGTGACGCCCTGAAAGCGCAGTGTCTGAACATTGATGCCAACGCGACGGTTGAAAACCCAATGGCTGACCTGCAGCTGGTGAGCGACGATTTGGGCGACCTGCAGCGCCAGGCGGCTGAATTTACCCCGAACAAAGACAAAGCGACTATCGGCGAGAACATTCTCGGTCTGCGTCTGCTGTGCCTGTACGGCCTGAAAGGTGCGGCAGCTTACATGGAGCACGCGCACGTTCTGGGTCAGTACGACAACGATATCTACGCGCAGTACCACAAAATCATGGCATGGCTGGGTACCTGGCCTTCCGATATGAACGCTCTGCTGGAGTGCTCTATGGAAATCGGCCAGATGAACTTCAAAGTGATGAGCATTCTGGATGCCGGTGAAACCACCAAATACGGTCACCCAACCCCAACTCAGGTCAACGTTAAAGCGACCGAAGGTAAATGCATCCTGATTTCAGGTCACGACCTGAAAGATTTATACAATCTGCTGGAGCAGACCGAAGGCACCGGCGTTAACGTCTATACCCACGGTGAAATGCTGCCAGCACACGGCTATCCGGAACTGCGTAAATTCAAACACCTGATCGGTAACTACGGCAGTGGCTGGCAGAATCAGCAGGTTGAGTTCGCCCGCTTCCCTGGCCCAATCGTGATGACCTCTAACTGCATCATCGATCCAACCGTTGGTGCATACGACGACCGCATCTGGACCCGTAGCATCGTCGGTTGGCCGGGTGTGAGCCACCTCGAAGGCGACAACTTTGGTCCGGTTATCGCGCAGGCACAACAAATGGCAGGCTTCCCGTACAGCGAAATCCCGCACCTGATCACCGTAGGTTTCGGTCGTCAGACGCTGCTGGGTGCTGCTGATACGCTGATCGACCTGGTGAGCCGCGAAAAACTGCGTCACATCTTCCTGGTCGGCGGTTGCGATGGCGCACGCGGCGAACGTAACTACTTCACCGATTTCGCCACCAGCGTACCGGACGACTGCCTGATCCTGACCCTGGCCTGTGGTAAATACCGTTTCAACAAACTGGATTTCGGTGATATCGAAGGTCTGCCGCGTCTGGTTGATGCCGGTCAGTGTAACGATGCATACTCTGCCATCATCCTGGCGGTGACCCTGGCTGAGAAACTGGGCTGTGGCGTGAACGACCTGCCGCTGTCTCTGGTGCTCTCCTGGTTCGAACAGAAAGCGATTGTTATTCTGCTGACCCTGCTGTCTCTGGGCGTGAAAAATATCGTCACTGGCCCGACTGCACCGGGCTTCTTCACGCCGGACCTGCTGGCTGTGCTCAACGAGAAATTCGGTCTGCGTTCCGTGACCACCGTTGAAGAAGACATGAAGCAGCTGCTGAGCGCGTAAGGAGTTAAGTCATGACAATGCCAACCCATCAGTGCCCGTGGCGGATGCAGGTTCATCACATCCATCAGGAAACGCCGGATGTATGGACGATTTCGTTGCTGTGCCACGATTATTATCCTTATCGTGCCGGGCAGTATGCACTGGTCAGCGTACGTAACTCAGCGGAGACGCTGCGTGCCTACACCATCTCTTCAACGCCAGGCGTTAGCGAGTACATCACGCTGACCGTCCGCCGCATTGACGACGGTGCGGGTTCACAGTGGCTAACCCGTGACGTGAAGCGCGGCGACTATATCTGGCTGTCTGATGCCATGGGTGAGTTTACCTGTGAAGATAAAGCAGAAGACAAGTTCCTGATGCTGGCGGCCGGCTGTGGCGTGACGCCTATCATGTCGATGCGTCGCTGGTTGGCGAAGTACCGTCCGCAGGCCGATGTGCAGGTGATCTTTAACGTTCGTTCGCCGGAAGATGTCATTTTTGCCGACGAATGGCGCGAGTACCCGGTGACGCTGGTCGCTGAAAACAATGCCACCCATGGCTTTGTTTCTGGCCGACTGACCACCGACCTGCTGAAAAGCGTACCGGACTTAACTTCACGTACCGTGATGACTTGCGGCCCTGCTCCGTACATGGATCTGGTCGAAAAAGAAGTGAAAGCGCTCGGCGTAACGCGCTTCTTTAAAGAACAGTTCTTCACGCCGGTAGCGGAAGCCGCCACCAGTGGTCTGAAGTTCACCAAGCTACAACCGGCAAAAGAATTTTATGCGCCGGTAGGCAGCACGCTACTGGAAGCACTGGAAAGCAATAAAGTGCCGGTTGTCGCCGCATGCCGTGCAGGCGTGTGCGGCTGCTGCAAAACCAAAGTGGTTGATGGTAACTACACGGTTTCCAGCACCATGACGCTAACCGATGCGGAAATCGCCGAAGGCTACGTACTGGCCTGTTCCTGCCACCCGCAGGGTGATTTAGTGCTGGCGTAGTTGCTGAGCATCTGAGATTAAAAGGCTGCTTGGTTATGCTGGGCGGCCTTTTTTTTGCTTGTGAGGCACGTATGGTGATTTGCAGGTTGTGTATGTTGAGGTGATTGTCTGCCATGTGCCATGAGCGGACGTTTACTCATGAATGGAATAAAGCCTAATACCAAGAATTGTGATAAACACAATCTGGTCGGGCAACATAGGGATGTTTAGTATTGAAATTATTACTGAGTGATTATAGCCGTTTTATCTAGATAGCTAAATTTACGTAATGTGGCAAATCTGGTAGTAGTGCATCCCAAACGATCGTAGTATTATCTATAACATCCTAACTCAAATGGACACTTCTACTTTTCGAGACTTAGTAGTTAAAAAATAGTCTAATTATCTAAATTATCACTAGGAGGCCGAAATTGTTTTTAGAAATAATTGGTGGTTTAGCAAGTGTCGCATCCATCTCGGGCATCACAGCTAAAGAGTTGATTCCATTTATATCTGATCCGGATAAGAAACTGTTTGAGAAATATTTCAGTTATCTTGAAGGTAAAAAGGTTTTAACTGCACCATTCGATTCAGAGGTTTCCCAAGCAGTAATCAAAAGTTTAGAATCAATCAAAGATAAAACAGAGCAACTAAGATTGGACATAAAAGCCAAGCAAGCGCAACATTTAATATTAGATTTAATCCACACTCTAAGTCAAAATTTAATGTTATTATATAAGCATCAAAATTCGACAGATGAAGTACTTTTTTATAAATCTTTGCAAAAAGTACGAGTTAAATTTGCAAGAGTATTATCTTTACTATGTTTTACGTATGAAGTCGATTTATCAAATCAACAAACTGATTTAGCTAGATTGGTGTTGGAACATGCTTACCGAGTAAGATAAAATTACACGGCTAAATCTTCATAATGGGGCACTAACTACTTTGGAATGAACATTTAGCTTTACTATACATATAAATATGGCCGCAAAATGCGGCCCATGACTTACTGCAAACCATAGTATTTCAGTGCAGCCTCCGTCAGAACTTTGGTTGCAACTGCCATCCCGACTTTCCAAGTCCCATCGGCAGCTTTTCTTATATTTGATGCAATCCAATTTTTTGCACCTTCCCCAAAAGGTTCTTCAGAACTTGATGGTGTTTCAGACGCTACAATCAGTGAGAAATCACGCGCATCTTCTTCAGAAATACCTGAATCTTTCAGATAGTTTGCTACCGATTCTTTATTGTGTGATTGTATGCTTACATTAATAGTTGATTCGCTGCCACCAGAGATGGCATTGCCAACGTTACCATAAATTATTTGTTGTGTTATTTGCTGTGCTTTTGATGCATTATCTTTATCCATACCTTGAGTACCAAAAGTGATGTGTGCTGCTGCGGGAATTGATTTTTCAAATTCAATTGTTAATTCAAGAACTCTATTGCGAACGGCTTGTGAAATTTCTGATAGTGACACTACTGAAATATTTCCAGAGATATCATTACAAGCATAATCTTCATATATCTTCCCTTGTAGAAGAAGGATTAAATTTGACGCATTAATCCCCAAAGAACCACCTTTTGCGCTAACTTTAACAAGTTCGTCAACAGCAGCAATGCTCTCTCTGACGGAGTAGTTATTCCAGCTATCATTTGCAAACGTTTTTATTAATATTGGTGGGATAGGCGCATTTTTTATACCAGAGCCAAAAGGGCCAGAAAACGTGCCTTTATAAGTTACTCCTACTATTCTGTAATCGGGAAGCACAGCATCCTGAGGATAGCCTTCCGATTCATGTTTGACCCATTCTTCTAAATCGTTACTTCCTAATCTTGCTGCCAAGAGTCGGAGTTTGAGCAGTATTGGACCCAAGCTTGATCCATCTTGAACCACAGACTCTTGAATCTGATGTAGCAGGGACATTGACCATCTCCGTATTAAAACCTATTTTGCCAGTTTAAATGTATAAGCAATCGACATAAAGTACTATGCCTAGTAAAACATCAGCCTGAAACGGTTAACCGGACAACACCATTCCCACACTATCCCGAGGATGTTATGTCCGCTCTTCGCTCTCAGCGGACCTTCAGCTCAGTGATATCGTCCGCTCTGTGCCAGGAGCGGACTGTCCAACCCATCCCTGAAGAGCCTAGATTATGTATGGTAATTCAGTCATCAAAATAACGTTGGTCACCATCACAAAATTCACATCCTCGGATATGGCTCAGTTCAGGAACGCTATCGCTCAGGTGACCGCAACAACCACATACATGAAGCTCGGTGTAATAGATGAAACACTGAGTGCAAAGATAGCCGTCTCCAAATTTACATACGCTTTCAGGAGTCATGCAATTGGTACATCCAGCAGGAAATACGGAGAGTAGCTGTTCATCCACACTGTGGAACAACTCCTCATCCAGCAGTTTATACCTATCCGAAGTGTAGTCGCAGTGTTCGCATTCAAAATCACTATCTCCCTCAGGTAGCAATTGAGGTATTTCGCAGTCTGGACAAACTAGGGTAATTTGCCTTACAGCACTGGTGCAAACCTTACACCGCGTAACTTCAAGCTTACGGTTTTCATTACCGGTCGTTTCAGTCCCTGTTACCGTCGCATGCTGATGGCACTCATTGCAGTTACTAGACTGGCCCCCTGAATCTC
>NZ_SZWV01000072.1:4358-35743 GCF_005280945.1 Citrobacter sp. wls718 | reverse complement strand
GTCTACCGGGGTGGGGTCAGTCCATCTCCTCAGTGATTTTGTCTATTAAAGCTAGACTATTCTCTGTAGGAAATATGTCTGCTCTTCGCTCACAGCGGACCTTCAGCTCAGTCAGCAATGTCCGCTACGTGCCAGGAGCGGATATTAAAGAAGAGGATCTTTGCTTAAACGCAGCGGGGTTTCTCCAATCTAATATCAGATTCACTAATATTTTCTTTTTTAACCCAACCCAGTCGCATGTAAAATTTTGCCGCACGACTGTTTTTGTCGGTTTCAAGCCAGACTGCCTTATGGTGTTTGAATAATTCCTGCTCTGCGAGGTCAACAAGGCTGCGACCTACACCTCTGCCTTCATATTCAGGGAGAACAAAGACCGCAAAAAGACATCCTTCATCTGGCAAAATCATCGAGAAACCAATCACTTTTCCGTCATCTACGGCAACCCATGCGCAATGACTTTTCTCAATCATATCGGTGACAACGCTCTCGGTAATTCCCATCTGCTCCATTTCTTCTCGACTGAGATGATTTTCTTTAACCGAAGTTCTGACTTCAAAAATACCCTCTATATCAGTGGATAGAGCTAATCTTGTCCTTATATTCATTTGTCTTATTCCATGCTTGAGACAGTTTAGTTTTGATGATCAGGCAGTGATATTCTCTGAAGATATAGAATCCTGAGTAAAATTGCCGCTGATGTCCGCCTCTTGCTCAAAGCGGATCCAACGTCAGCTTTTAACCACTCGATACTTGTTGCAAATCACCGAGTGATGAGTTCACCGAACATACCAGTGTGGCATGATCCCACCACGCATTGTTATTCACTCTTATTGCAAGCACGTTAAATTGTGCTTTCTGTATCTCATCAATTAAAGCCGGGAGTGGTTTCAGAGTACGCCAGGGTTGACCATCTTTCACTAAATGGTGCCTGACCGGATCATAAGAACTAATGTCGGCCGAATAACCGGGGGTTCCGCACATGGAACTGATCACAAAACGACCTCCGGATTTGAGCAATCTCTTCACCTCTGCGAAAAAGAGAACCCGGTCATTATCTATCAGGCAATGCAAACAACTGCCGTCAATAATCAACTCAAACGTTGAGTCCTTACATTGATGTATACAGCAAACATTTCCGACAAAAAATTGTGCGGAGTTACAAGCTTGCTGAAAACGCTTTTCTGCCCATCTGATAGCAGTCTCAGAAAAATCCACACCCCACACAGAATACCCTCGTTCAGCAAGGGACTGTGATGCCATAGCTCCGTTACCACACCCCATTTCAAGTACCGACGCACCTGACCGGGGTAAATAGTGATGTAAATTGAGCCAATGAAAGATTTTTTCCTGCTGTTTTTTTGCCCTAATATAACCTTCGCCAGCCCAAGCGACAGCTCCGTTTGCTATCAGTTGCCTGTATTGATTTTCATAGGGATTCATATTGAAGACGCCTTTTTTGCAACAATCCGCTTCACGTTTTACGCCATTTGTCGATGAAGTGAAGTTTATGGGCCTGGGTGCCAGTAATATCAGTAGACTTCACGACTCTTCAAGGGCCGCTTCATTCCAGAAGCGAAATCCAAGCCGTTCAGAGGGTTAAGTGCTGGGAAAGCCTTCAAGTATGTTAATTATCAAATCGAGTGGGAAGATGATTTCATTGGTCTGTCTGAGCTCTTCTAAGTTCCACCAGTAGTGATCGCGAATGACTTCTTTTTCGTTGTTACTCCAACCTGATCGGTCAATATCTGATTTATCTGCACTAATAATAAAGAAACGTTCTTCAGCAAGAACGTTTTCACCACTTGGCAGCATCATAGGGAAGGTTCTGGAGGCTATTTGTGGTCCTGTAGTTCTTCTTGTCAGGCCCGTTTCTTCAAATAATTCACGTAACGCCGCCTGCTCAAAAGACTCGTTGTGCTCAAGTCCTCCCCCTGGCGTTGCCCAGTATGTTTTCCCTTCCAGAGCATCATCTTTATGGCAGAACCTGAAGAGCAGAACATGATTTACAGGTGAAAGGACTATCAATCGAGAGGCAGGGCGAGTACGCATATCTTCCCTCTTAAATAAAATTTAAACTCTTATTTCGGATGTTCATCTAAACATAAATTGCAGTCTGCAAGTACACATTGAGAATACTTTTTCTTGCCACGTCAACTGCGTTTATCGTCTTCTCTTTGCTCAAAGCAGACTGCCATCAATCACTAAATTTTTTGAAAAAATTGGTACTCTTCGTAAAGGTCTTCTTGAGTTCGACATTTTCCAGCATCAACACCGCCGCCTAAAAAATCCAGCCAATCGCTGGGTTCAGATTGCTGACAAAAGTATCTTCGGGTAGCCCGGCCGAACGAAGTGACGCCGGGAACGTCCCAGGAGTCGGTACTGATGCACCTCGTCCGGGCTACTCGGGGATGCCCCCTGATACCGCCCCTTCCTTTATCCCACTGCTTTCACCGCCAACTTCGGTATCAAACCCGGGCTCCGGCCACCCCTTGCCGCTCAAATTCAGCGCAGGCGTGCTGGTACGCGGTTAGGTACATAACCTATGGCGTAAAGACTTTTATTTTTAACAGGTTACTGAGAAATTGGTGAATCTGTGTGGGGATCGTAGTCGCAAAAAGGTGAGCATAAACATTTCACCCCTCAATTTTTCAACCACAATTAACATTCACAAACTAATCAATATCCCCGACCATCGTCGAGCTTTTCAAAAAAGGATCCCCATGAAAAAAGTGGCCATCGTCGGCGTCGGCCCCACTGGAATCTATACCTTCCATGCCCTGGTTGAACGCGGTGAACCGATGACCGTGCAACTCTACGAGCAAGCGGAAGAAGCGGGTGTGGGCATGCCTTACAACAACGACAATAACGCGGACCATATGCTGGCGAATATTGCCAGTATTGAAATCCCGCCGATTTACATCACCTATCTGACGTGGCTACAAAACCAAAGCGATGACTACCTGACACAATTTGGTATAGAACGCACGTCATTGCATGAACGGCAATTTTTACCCCGCGTGATCCTTGGCGACTATTTTCGCGATCGCTTTTTAGCCATTGTCGATAAAGCCCGTGAGTCCGGTTTTGAGGTTTGTGTTCATGAGTCCAGCGAAGTCACCGATCTGCGCGCAAACCCGCAGGGTGTTACGTTGTGGGTAAACCACGCACCACAACCTGTCGAGGTGGATTTTGCAGTTATCGCCACCGGCCATCTGTGGCCTGAGGGAGACGACACACCACGTGAGTTTTTCCCCAGCCCGTGGACCGGCCTGATGGACGCACAAATTAACGCCTGCAGAGTGGGCATTCTGGGTACGTCGTTAAGCGCTATCGATGCGGCAGTAGCCGTGGTCAGTCAACATGGCGCCTTCACCACCGATGCTGATAACACCCTCCATTTTACGCGCAACCCAGGTAGCCAAAGCCTGAAGTTGACTCTGATGTCACGCAGCGGTGTGCTGCCGGAGGCCGATTTTTACTGCCCTCTCCCTTATGAACCGCTGAACATCGCCACCGGTCAGGCGATTGAACACGTCATTGAGCAGGGCCAACGCGGATTACTGGATCGCCTCTTCTTGCTTATCGTCAAACAGCTGCAAGACGCGGCACCGCAGTGGAGCCAGCAGATAGCGCTTGAGACGCTGACGGCCGATACGTTTTCTGACATCTATTTTGCTGACCGAATTCAGCACAATCCTTTTGACTGGGCGAAACGCAACCTGCAGGAAGTCGAACGCAACAAGCGAGAGCAACGCACCGTCACGTGGCGCTATACCCTGCTGCGGCTGCATGAGGTTATCGAACAGGTCGTGCCTCATCTTGACGATGGCGACAGAGAACGCTTCAAGCACGGTCTGGCACGCGTGTTTATCGATAACTATGCGGCGATCCCTTCGGAATCCATTCGCCGCCTGCTGGCGCTGCATGAGGCCGGGTTAATTGAAATCCTCGCGCTGGGCTCAGATTATCAACGCCAAAATGAGCAAGGTATGACGGTTATTTACCACAACAATCAGCGTAGCGAATTTGATGTGTTTATTGATGCCCGAGGGCAAAAAGCGTTGAAGAGCAAAGATATCCCGTTCCCCACGTTGCGCCATCAACTCCTCGCCTGTGGTGATGAGATCCCGGATATCAGCGAAAATTATACGCTGCGTGCGCCAAAGGATGCCTGTGGTCGCATCGCCTTTGGCGGGCTGCCATGGCTAATGCACGACCGCCCTTTTATTCAGGGTCTGGTCGTCAGCGCTGAAATCGGCGCAGCGATGGCAAACGCCCTGACACAAGGCACGGTGGGACGTCGGCGAAAACGCTGGGACCGTAACGAGGAAGACTAACGACCTGATAGAATCAGGAGGCGAGCAGCAATGTAACTACGTTGTCGCCTCCGCATTTGTCGTCCGATGGCAAACTAGCGCCAGGCCGACTGACCGCCCAATGCGTATTTTCCGGCACCCAAAAATGCCACCGCCAGTGCGCCAATAAAGAAATACACCAGACTTTCAATAGCCCATGCGCCGGTTTTATCCAGCGACCAGGTTTCGCCCATTCCGACCATCAGCCACGCGACAACCATAGTGAATGCCAACCCTAACGCAGCCGGACGCGTCAGAATGCCGAGAATAATCAGGCACGGTGCCAGCACCTCGCCAAGCAAAACGCCGTAGGCAATGAAACCCGGAAAACCTTTCGCTATTAGCATGCCGCTAATGCCATCAATTCCGGCAAACAGTTTATGCAGACCGTGAAACAGCATCAGTCCCCCCACCGCCAGGCGTAACAAAAACTTGCCAAAGTCCTCATGCGTCAGCATGCGATTTACTGCATTTAATAAGTTCCTAACCATTTGAATTCATTCCTTGTTTGCCATGTCCACAGTCAAGCTACGCGTTATCTTCGTCAAATGTAAGCTGCCGAAAATAAGGGGTAATGAGAAGCATAACTATTATCTTCATCTAAACTTGTAACCGGTATCACATTAAAGGAGATGGAAAACCATGAAACAAACGGTTGCCGCTTTTATTGCTAAAACGCTTGAACAGGCTGGTGTGAAACGTATTTGGGGCGTAACGGGTGATTCACTGAATGGTCTTAGTGACAGTCTTAATCGCATGGGAACGATCGACTGGATGCCAACCCGGCATGAAGAAGTTGCCGCCTTCGCCGCAGGCGCGGAAGCGCAACTGACCGGTGAACTGGCGGTGTGTGCCGGTTCATGTGGACCGGGAAACTTGCACCTGATTAACGGCCTGTTTGATTGCCACCGCAACCATGTCCCAGTGCTGGCGATTGCCGCACATATCCCCTCCAGTGAAATTGGCAGCGGCTATTTTCAGGAGACCCACCCGCAAGAGTTGTTCCGCGAATGTAGCCACTATTGCGAGCTGGTTTCCAGCCCTGAACAGATCCCACAGGTGCTGGCGATTGCCATGCGCAAAGCAGTGTTAAACCGCGGTGTGTCAGTCGTCGTGCTCCCGGGCGATGTTGCGCTCAAAGCCGCGCCGGAAAGTGCCAGCACGCACTGGTATCATGCGCCGTTACCGGTGGTCACCCCGGCGGAAGAAGAGATGAGAAAACTGGCGCAGCTGCTGCGCTATTCCAGCAACATTGCGCTGATGTGCGGCAGTGGTTGCGCGGGTGCGCACAAAGAGCTGGTGGAGTTTGCCGCAAAAATCAAAGCGCCGATTGTCCACGCCCTGCGTGGCAAAGAGCACGTCGAATATGACAACCCCTACGATGTGGGTATGACCGGACTGATCGGTTTTTCATCCGGTTTTCATACCATGATGAATGCCGACACGCTGCTTTTACTGGGCACCCAGTTCCCCTACCGCCCCTTCTACCCCACCGACGCCAAAATTATTCAGATTGATATCAATCCGGCAAGCATTGGTGCGCACAGCAAGGTGGATATGGCGCTCGTTGGAGATATCAAAGCCACGCTGCGTGCCCTGCTGCCGCTCGTAGAAGAAAAAACCGACCGCAAATTCCTCGATAAAGCCCTGAGTGATTATCGCGAGGCGCGCAAAGGACTGGATGATTTAGCCAAACCCAGCGAAAAAGCCATTCACCCGCAGTATCTGGCGCAGCAAATCAGCCACTTCGCCGCTGATGACGCCATCTTTACCTGCGATGTCGGCACCCCCACGGTGTGGGCCGCGCGCTATCTGAAAATGAACGGCAAGCGCCGCCTGCTCGGGTCGTTTAATCACGGGTCGATGGCGAACGCCATGCCGCAGGCGCTGGGTGCACAGGCAACGGAACCCGGACGCCAGGTGGTCGCCATGTGCGGCGACGGCGGCTTCAGCATGCTGATGGGCGATTTTCTTTCGGTGGTGCAGATGAAGCTGCCGGTGAAAATCATCGTGTTCAATAACAGCGTGCTGGGCTTTGTCGCAATGGAGATGAAGGCCGGTGGGTATCTGACCGACGGAACGGAACTGCACGACACCAACTTTGCCCGCATTGCCGAAGCCTGCGGGATCACCGGTATCCGCGTGGAAAAATCGTCGGACGTCGATGAGGCGCTGCAAAGAGCGCTGTCGATTGATGGCCCGGTGCTGGTCGACGTGGTGGTCGCGAAAGAAGAGCTCGCCATACCGCCGCAAATCAAACTCGAACAAGCGAAGGGTTTCAGCCTGTATATGCTGCGCGCTATCATCAGCGGACGCGGTGATGAAGTGATCGAACTGGCGAAAACCAACTGGCTAAGGTAAAACAGTGGGCATTACCTCACTTAAAAAGGAATGCCCGTGATCGACCTACGTAGTGATACTGTCACCCGCCCGAGTCGCGCCATGCTGGAAGAGATGATGGCGGCCCCGGTCGGGGACGACGTCTACGGCGACGACCCTACCGTCAATGCCCTTCAGCAGTATGCCGCTGAACTTTCTGGTAAAGAAGCGGCTATTTTCTTACCGACCGGCACCCAGGCAAATCTGGTGGCGCTGCTCAGCCACTGTCAGCGCGGCGAGGAGTACATCGCAGGCCAGGGCGCGCATAACTATTTATACGAAGCCGGTGGTGCCGCGGTGCTCGGCAGCATTCAGCCACAGCCTATCGACGCCGCGCCGGATGGCACGCTGCCGCTGGACAAAGTCGCCGCTAAAATCAAAGCCGACGATATTCATTTTGCCCGTACCCGCCTGCTCAGCCTGGAAAACACCCATAACGGCAAAGTGCTGCCGCGTGAGTATTTGAAGGAGGCCTGGGAATTCACCCGCGAACGAAATCTGGCGCTGCACGTTGACGGCGCGCGTATTTTTAACGCCATCGTCGCCTACGGTTGTGAGCTTAAGGACGTCACCCAATATTGTGACTCGCTCACCATTTGCCTCTCCAAAGGGCTGGGGACGCCGGTCGGGTCACTGCTGGTCGGCAGCCATGATTACATCAAACGTGCGATTCGCTGGCGCAAGATGACCGGCGGCGGTATGCGCCAGGCCGGTATTCTGGCGGCTGCCGGGCTGTATGCGCTCAAAAATAACGTGGCGCGTTTGCAAATTGATCACGACAACGCTGCCTGGATGGCAGAACAATTGCGTGAAGCGGGTGCCGACGTTATGCGTCACGACACCAATATGCTGTTTGTCCGCGTGGGTGAAGAACACGCTGCTGCGCTGGGCGAGTACATGAAATCTAAAGACGTGCTGATTAACGCCTCGCCGATTGTGCGTCTGGTGATGCATCTGGACGTTTCGCGTGAACAACTTGCTGAAGTCGCCGCTCACTGGCGTGCTTTTTTAAACCGCTAAGGAGACCGGCGTGCCGCAACGGATTTTGGTACTTGGCGCCAGTGGTTACATTGGTCAACATCTGGTAAAAGCGCTCAGCCAGCAAGGGCATCAGGTACTGGCGGCGGCACGTCGCATCGAGCGACTGGACAAACAGCAACTGCCCGGCGTCAGTTGTCATAAGGTTGATTTAAACGAACCAGATACCCTGACGCCGCTGCTAGCCGACGTTGATACGGTCTATTACCTGGTGCACGGGATGGGTGAAGGCGGTGATTTTATCGCCCACGAGCGTCAGGTGGCGCAGAATGTCCGCGATGCCCTGCGCCATACGCCAGTCAACCAGCTGATTTTCCTGAGCTCCTTACAGGCCCCCAAGCATGAACAGTCCGATCACCTGCGCGCACGGCAGATAACGGCTGACACGTTGCGCGAATCTGGCGTCCCGGTTACGGAGTTACGGGCGGGTATTATCGTCGGCGCGGGCTCTGCGGCCTTTGAGGTGATGCGTGATATGGTCTACAACCTGCCGGTACTCACCCCACCGCGCTGGGTACGATCGCGTACCACACCGATTGCGCTGGAGAACTTGCTGTACTATTTAGTTGCGCTGCTGGCGCACCCGGCAAACGGCCACCGCGTACTCGAAGCGGCGGGGCCGCAGGTATTAAGCTATCAAGAGCAGTTCGAACATTTTATGGCGGTCAGCGGCAAGCATCGCCTGCTTATCCCCATCCCTTTCCCGACCCGCTGGATTTCAGTGTGGTTTTTAAATGTGATCACCTCGGTTCCACCGACGACCGCCCAGGCGCTGATACAGGGCCTGAAACACGATCTGCTGGCCGATGACACCGAACTGAGGGCATTGATCCCCCAAAAGCTCATCGCCTTTGACGATGCGGTACGCAGCACGCTGAAGGAAGAAGAGAAACTGGTCGACTCCAGCGAGTGGGGATACGACGCGCAGGCCTTTGCCCGCTGGCGACCGGAATACGGCTATTTCGCCAAACAGGCCGGGTTTAGCGTCGAGACATCCGCCAGCCTGAAGGCGCTGTGGCAAGTGGTGAATCGCCTCGGCGGCAAAGAGGGCTATTTCTTTGGCAATATTCTGTGGAAGACGCGCGCAGCCATGGATCTGCTGGTGGGGCATAAACTGGCAAAAGGTCGGCCGGAGCGTCCGCTTTTACAGGTCGGCGATACCGTGGATAGCTGGAAGGTCATTATCGTCGAACCGGAAAAGCAGCTAACACTGTTATTTGGTATGAAGGCGCCAGGACTCGGTCGTCTGAGTTTTAGCCTGGAAGATAAAGGCGATCACCGTCGCATTGACGTCCGCGCCTGGTGGCACCCGCACGGTATGCCCGGTCTGTTCTACTGGCTGCTGATGATCCCGGCTCACCTGTTTATTTTCAGGGGGATGGCAAAGCGTATCGCCAAACTTGCAGAACAAATCACAGACTAAAGACAAAAAGAGGCTGTATTCTTTCATGTTTCCCATTGCATACAGGCGTAATTCACGGAAGAATGCGCACGAAGTTCTATTAAACACAGCGGATTGATATGAAGGTACTGGTTACCGGAGCCACCAGCGGCTTAGGCCGAAACGCGGTTGAGTTTTTACGCAAGAAAGGCATCAGCGTCAGAGCTACCGGTCGCAACGAAGCGATGGGTAAGTTGCTGGAGAAAATGGGCGCAGAATTTGTGCATGCGGATTTGACCGAGCTGGTCTCTTCGCAAGCAAAAGTGATGCTCGCAGGCATCGACACGCTGTGGCACTGTTCCAGTTTTACCTCGCCGTGGGGAACACAGGAAGCCTTTGACCTGGCTAACGTCCGCGCCACCCGCCGTCTGGGCGAGTGGTCGGTTGCCTGGGGCGTGCGTAACTTTATTCATATCTCCTCCCCGTCGCTCTATTTTGATTATCACCACCATCGCGATATCAAAGAGGACTTTCGCCCACACCGCTTCGCCAACGAATTCGCCCGCAGTAAAGCAGCCGGCGAAGACGTGATTGCGCTGTTAGCCCAGGCCAATCCGCAAACTCGCTTTACGGTACTACGTCCGCAGAGCCTGTTTGGCCCGCATGATAAAGTTTTTATCCCCCGCCTGGCGCACATGATGCATCACTATGGCAGCGTCCTGCTCCCACACGGCGGCAGCGCACTGGTGGATATGACCTACTATGAAAATGCGATTCACGCGATGTGGCTGGCAAGTCAGGAAGCCTGTGACAATCTGCCATCAGGTCGAGTGTATAACATTACCAACGGTGAGCATCGCACGCTGCGCAGCATCGTGCAGAAGCTGATTGACGAACTGAATATTGATTGCCGCATCCGCTCCGTGCCTTATCCAATGCTGGACATGATTGCCCGCAGCATGGAGCGTCTGGGGAATAAATCGGCGAAAGAACCCAAGCTCACACACTACGGTGTCTCAAAGCTCAATTTTGACTTTACGCTGGACACCACCCGCGCCCAGGAAGAGCTGGGTTATCAGCCTGTCGTGACGCTGGATGAAGGGATTGAGCGTACCGCGGCCTGGCTGCGCGACCACGGTAAGCTGCCGCGTTAACCTTGCCCGTATTTCTCCAGTAGCGCTTCGGCAATGGCCTGCGTTTCGGCATCCGCCACGCCGTTCCACAACGCCGGGCGGAAGTGCATCTGGAACGCCATAATCACCCGCTGCTGTTCACGCGGCGTCAAGTCCGGTTTCACCTCGTAGCCGTAGCGCGACAGCAAATCAAGTAACGATGCGGTGTCCACCGGCGTATGGGGTGCGCGTCCGCCAAGATAAAACGCGACGCGCTGAGCATCCGGCCAGGCGCCAATACCCTGCGCCGCCAGTTCACGCCACGGAAACAGCGGGCCGGGATCGTCTTTACGCTGCGGAGCGATATCCGCATGCGCCACCACGTTCTGCGCCTTGATGTCGTAGCGGGCAATAATGTCCTTTGCCAGCGGGATCAACGCCTGGATCTGCGTCGCTTCAAATGGCGCAAAATATTTCACGCCCGCTGATTTTTGCCAGCCACGGTTTTCCAGTTCAATTCCAATCGACGTGTCGTTAATCCGCGTAGCGCCTCGCCAGAAGCTGATCCCTGCATGCCAGGCCAGATCCTTTTCCGGGACCAGCTGCCAGATCCGCGGCTTGCCGCCGTGCAGCGGTGGTACTGCCGGGATCAGATAGTGCGAGCTGACGTTTTTATCCGTCAGCGTGGCCAGCGATGAGTCAAAATCATCAGCCGTGTAGTGAATTACCAGCACTTTAATGCGTGGATATGCCGCCTGCGCCTGGCGTCGGGTATCCAGTTGATACCCGTCTTTGTCAACAATACCTGACTCGCGCGCACAGCCCGTCAGTAACACGGCAAATGCCAGCAGCCATAACAGACGCTTCATCGGCGAGTTTTCACCGCAGTACCGCTGACGCTCACCATCAGCATGCTGCCATCTTTACCCACGGTTTCGTAATCAATATCAATACCAACGACCGCATCTGCTCCCAACGCTTTCGCCTGTTCGCCGAGTTCCTGAAAGGCAATTTCACGCGCTTTGCGCAGCTCTTTTTCGTATGAGCCAGAGCGACCGCCGACAATATCCCGGATCCCGGCAAAAAAATCGCGAAAGATATTCGCGCCTAAAATCGCTTCACCGGTTACCACACCGCAGTATTCCACGATGCTTTGCCCTTCCAGCGTAGGGGTGGTCGAAAACTGCATGGTATATCTCCTTATTACGCTAACAACGCTGCCTTAAGGCATTATCGAACCGATACCCTATCATTGAAAGGTTCCGATTGTTTAATTTTCAACATGATCGAAATGATGCAATAAAAATATTATTTCTCAGCACATTCGGACACGCGAACGGAATCAATCAGTGCAGAAAAACTTTTTAATGAGCACATTCCCTGCGTATTTTTCTCATCGCAGGCCGCTAAGGGCAGCACAATTTTTCCGGGAGGCGATTGCAACGACAAAGGTTGCATATCACGCATTTCCTGCAATGTCTGATACATAAAAGAAACCTGCACCCAATCAGAATGATCGCTAACCCGTTTCCACCTTTCGAAAACAAACTCTCCACCCGGCGGCGTATTATCTGGCTGACCGGGCAGAGACACGTTAAGGCCTAATGCCCCGCTGATATTGGCAAGATTGGTGTCATGCCCCGCAATAAACAACAAAGAGACGGGCAACTGAATTGCGTATTTATTTTCTGTTGCCCCCTGTGTTACGAGCGCTGTACGTATCAAATCAAGTAACGGTGTGGCCCTGCTACGGGCAACCTCCGGGGTTTTCTGCAGAAGGTCAAACTGCGCATTGTGCAGACTTAATAATGTACGCCATTCTTTATCGCCATGAATACGCCCCCAGGCCACCTGCGACATCCCTTGTGCTTGTTGCAGCAGGAAGATTTCCGTCAGGGTTGAAGCCAGTCCCCATGAGCCTGACAACGATACATTTTCAGGAGAGACCTTGAGTTCAGCAGGTAAGACGTCGGTTAGCGTACACTGTGCAGACTGCCCGGCTGCTTGACACTTTTCTGACTGGGAGAAATTTAACACCCGCTCCAGGGCTTGAAATGCGGGTTGGTAGTGGCGCGTGTACTCATCAAGACTTCCGCCAGCCCGGGTCAGGATGGCCTCTTTCACCTGCGATGTGTTCAGCGAACACTGCCCCGCCTTGATGGGATTAAAAAGGGGATCAGATTTTGACTTATCTTGTTGATAATGAACCTGTACTTTACATTTCGGGGCCAGTCCTGCCAGGAATGCTTCACCCGTTTTACGGGTACGTTGATCGCTATCGGCAATGACCGCGACCTGCCCTGCCGTTGGACACGTTTTATTATCCAGCAGACCTTTGTCCGCCAGGCGTAAACGTTGATACCGTCCTAATTCAGTAATGAGTGCCCCGCCGCGAGGAGTCAACCACCCCAGAGGAACGTCCCATTGCGGCCAGCGGTCGGGAGTGACTTGCTGCATAAGCGGCGTGAACTTTGTCGGTGCCCTGACGCCATGACGACTGACGATGACAACACGCTCAAGCTGCATTCCGCTCTGTTCATCGGCGCGTAATGAAACAGGGGCCAATATAATCGTTAAGAACAATAAACGAATGATCAGTGTACTCATTACCAGCACCACCTCGTCGTTAATGAATAATCAGAAGCCCGCACACGACAGGACGAACGTCTTATCTTGTCGACAGCCAAATCATCCTACGCCTGTGATAATAAATATCCACCAGGATGAAATACTGGGTTATCGCGTACGGCTGAAATTCACACACTTTTGCCACCGCCTCGTTCACACACGGAAGAGATCACACTTATAATTTCATTTTGAAATTATAAAAATAAAAAGCACCGCCTCAGCTGGACGGCGATGCTTTAACGCATACTGGATGGTATTTGAAAATTAGATCAACTTAATTTTAATGTCATAACTTTCAAGCCCGGTCATTTTCTCACGAGCGATAAACTGAATATCGGAAACTTCTTTCCCGGTCTTTTTCTTCAGCTCAACAATTTTCTTTGTGATGAACTCAGATATATCCGCTTCAGTTTTATTTTTTAATTTCTCGACGTCCATTATGCACCTCTTCTGGTCTGTAACGGCATCAACGCGCCAGTAGATAGTATTATCTGTATAACCATGGATATCTATAAACTATACGATAAAAAGATTCAATAACCCAGGCGCAACTGGTCATTACACACCCAGAAATTGTTTGCATATTAAACGATAAGAGAGGGGCTGAAGGCAGGTTCGCAGTAAACGATGTTCTGGCATCACGACAACAACGTCAAGATGACGATCTCACGATAAACAGGTAGGGTCATCTGTTAAGTCATTAAAAAAGGCCCCTTGAAGGGGCCTAAAAAATTATTTTCTGAAATCCAGCGGAGTCTGGCCGGACTGAATGTACATTGCAACATTATCAAATGTAATCATTTTAGATTTGCAAAAAATACATTTCGCGCCAAACGGATTTCCCTCAGTCACATCGAAGCTCGATGTTCTGTACTGCGAACCATGGCAACATGGGCAGCGAAAGTGAATATGATTAGTAATAATAGTTACCTTAGAGCGCCACAACATTAACAGCGGATGGGCCTTTAGGTCCCTGCTCCACGCTAAACTCGACTTCCTGATTTTCATTCAGCGTTTTAAAGTCGTTACTTTGGATAGCAGAAAAATGCACAAACACATCTTTGCTACCATCTTTGGGCGTGATGAATCCAAAACCTTTCTCAGGATTAAACCACTTAACTAAACCCGTCATTTTATTAGACATATATTTTATTCCTTAATTTGAGCCTTTCGGCATATTTGGTTTTATTACAGAATCGACTTAGTGCTTAGCGGAGTGACTCAAAGAAGGGATAAATGGATAAACCTGAAAATGAGAACTGCGGAAGTAAACTACTTTGTAAATCGTCTGTTATTCAAACCGACTCGACTATTAACGCATGAGCCCAGGAATTAATCAACCCTTATTTTAGCCATCCGGATACCCTGATAGACTAAGGACTGCTCCGTCGTTGTGCACTTATACATACCGTCATAGTCCGGTTTCCACATTTTGTTGCCTCGTAAATAAGCATGCAGATACGTGGATGGTCTATACACTATAGGGAGCATCCTTGGCGACAACATCATGCCGCAGTTTGATATACTGAACCGAGGTAAGCAGTCAATAGCCACAGATGTACCAGTCGGTGAAATTTGCGAAGTTATGCAAGTAAAAACAAAGTGTTAATCGATTACACAGTCATTGAAAGGATAGAATTTTTCATCGTAGAATACTATTAGTAGAAAGCTAATAAGGAAATCATTATGCGCTACTCGAAACTCTCTCTGTTGGTCCCCTGTGCACTTCTTCTCAGCGCCTGTACCACCGTAACTCCGGCTTATAAAGACAACGGCCCGCGTAGCGGCGCTTGCGTGGAAGGTGGGCCAGACAGCGTGGCACAACAGTTCTATGATTACCGCATTCAGCATCGTAGCAACGACATCACCGCCCTGCGTCCGTACTTAAGTGACAACCTGGCGAAATTGCTGACCGATGCCAGCCGCGATAACTCGCACCGCGAGCTGCTGACCAGCGATCCCTTCTCCAGCCGCACCACCTTACCGGACAGCGCCAGTGTCGCCAGCGCCTCGACCATTCCGAATAGTGATGCACGTAACATTCCGCTGCGCGTAGAGCTTAAGCAGGGTAATCAAACCTGGCGTGATGAAGTACTGATGATCCGTGAAGGCCAGTGCTGGGTCGTGGATGATGTTCGCTATCTGGGCGGCAGTGTACATGCGCCAGCCGGGACGCTGCGCCAGTCTGTCGAAAACCGTTAATCCCGCCATTCATTCGTTCAAATCATAAACCCCATAAATTGTCTGGCATTCTGCATAGAATGCCGACAATTATTCTTGCCCACTGGTGACCCCGCTATTTTGTGCTATGTTTAGAGAAGAATGCGGTTTGCATTTAACTTTTAACGCATAAATATTGCATAACTATTCTGTCAAAGGTAGTATCTGCGGCTTCAATAGCTATCAGACTGCCAGTATACGAGTGTCAATGAGTATTCAATTAAACGGCATTAACTGCTTCTACGGCGCACATCAGGCGCTGTTCGATATCACGCTGGATTGCCCTCAGGGCGAAACACTGGTGTTACTTGGCCCAAGTGGAGCCGGGAAAAGCTCGCTACTGCGCGTACTCAACCTGCTTGAGATGCCGCGTTCGGGCACGCTCTCTATTGCCGGTAACCGTTTCGACTTCACGAAAACACCTTCTGATAAAGCCATTCGCGAACTGCGTCAGAACGTGGGCATGGTCTTTCAGCAATACAATCTTTGGCCGCATCTTACTGTGCAGCAGAACCTGATCGAAGCGCCCTGCCGCGTGCTGGGTCTGAGCAAGGACCAGGCGCTGGCGCGTGCCGAGAAGCTGCTGGAACGTCTGCGACTGAAGCCCTATAGCGATCGTTACCCACTGCATCTTTCCGGCGGCCAGCAACAGCGTGTGGCCATTGCCCGCGCGTTAATGATGGAGCCACAGGTGCTGCTGTTTGATGAACCGACCGCAGCGCTTGACCCGGAAATTACCGCACAAATCGTCAGCATCATTCGTGAGCTGGCAGAAACCAATATTACTCAGGTGATCGTCACCCACGAAGTGGAAGTCGCCCGTAAAACGGCCAGTCGTGTGGTGTATATGGAAAACGGTCATATCGTCGAGTTTGGGAATGCGAGCTGCTTTGCCAACCCGCAAACCGAAGCGTTTAAAAACTATCTCTCTCACTAAGATTCGGGACAATACAATGAAAAAAGTTCTGATTGCCGCGCTAATCGCAGGTTTTAGCCTTTCCGCTACCGCAGCCCAAACCATTCGCTTCGCTACCGAAGCGTCTTATCCTCCGTTTGAATCCATTGATGCTAATAACAACATCGTGGGTTTTGACGTTGACCTGGCAAATGCGCTGTGTAAAGAGATCGACGCCACCTGTACGTTCACTAACCAGGCTTTCGACAGCCTGATCCCAAGCCTGAAATTCCGCCGTTTTGACGCGGTAATGGCCGGAATGGACATCACGCCGGAGCGTGAAAAGCAGGTGTTGTTCACTACGCCTTACTACGACAACTCAGCGTTGTTTGTTGGTCAACAGGGTAAATACACCAGCATTGACCAGCTGAAAGGCAAGAAAGTGGGCGTACAAAACGGCACCACGCACCAGAAATTCATCATGGATAAACATCCGGAAGTCACCACCGTACCGTATGACAGCTACCAGAATGCCAAACTCGACCTGCAGAACGGGCGTATTGATGGCGTCTTTGGTGATACCGCTGTCGTGACCGAATGGCTGAAGGACAATCCGAAACTGGCCGCCGTTGGCGATAAAGTTACCGATAAAGATTACTTCGGTACCGGTCTGGGCATCGCCATGCGCCAGGGCAATACCGAGCTGCAGCAGAAATTCAATGCTGCGCTGGAAAAAGTGAAGAAAGATGGGACGTACGAAACCATCTATAACAAATGGTTCCAGAAGTAATATTAGATGAATGAATTTTTTCCTTTAGCAAGCGCCGCCGGGATGACCGTCGGCCTTGCCGTTTGTGCGCTGATCATTGGCCTGGCTCTCGCAATGTTGTTTGCCGTCTGGGAGTCTGCTAAATGGCGTCCAGTGGCATGGACGGGTTCAGCCCTGGTGACGCTCCTGCGCGGACTGCCGGAAATTCTGGTGGTTCTGTTTATCTATTTCGGTTCCTCTCAGCTGCTGCTGACGCTGGCCGATGGGTTTACGATAAATCTTGGCATCGTGCAGATCCCGGTGCAGATGGAGATCGAAAACTTCGACGTCAGTCCGTTCCTGTGCGGCGTCATTGCGCTGTCATTGCTGTATGCGGCCTATGCGTCGCAAACGCTGCGTGGCGCACTGAAAGCCGTCCCGCTCGGGCAATGGGAGTCTGGTCAGGCGCTGGGGCTGTCCAAAACCGCGATCTTCTTTCGTCTGGTGATGCCGCAAATGTGGCGTCATGCCCTGCCGGGACTGGGTAACCAGTGGCTGGTTTTGCTGAAAGATACCGCGCTGGTAAGCCTGATCAGCGTCAACGATCTGATGCTGCAAACCAAAAGCATTGCCACACGTACTCAGGAGCCGTTTACCTGGTACATCGTGGCGGCGGCCATTTATCTGGTGATAACGCTGTTGAGTCAGTACATTCTCAAACGCATTGACCTGCGCGCGACACGTTTTGAGCGGAGACCGGGCTGATGCTTGAGTATTTACCAGAACTGATGAAAGGGCTGCATACCAGCCTGACGTTGACGGTTGCCTCCATCGTGGTTGCGCTGGTCATGGCGCTGATTTTCACCGTCATCCTGACGCTGAAAACTCCGGTGCTGGTGTGGCTGGTACGCGCCTACATTACGCTGTTTACCGGTACGCCGCTGTTGGTGCAAATCTTCCTGATCTACTACGGTCCGGGGCAGTTTCCCGCGCTGCAGGAGTATCCGGTCCTCTGGCATCTGCTGTCAGAACCCTGGCTGTGCGCCTTGATTGCGCTGTCGTTAAACAGTGCCGCGTATACCACGCAGCTGTTCTACGGCGCTATTCGCGCAATCCCGGAAGGTCAGTGGCAATCCTGTGGTGCATTGGGGATGAGCAAGAAAGATACGCTGGCCATCTTGCTGCCGTACGCCTTTAAACGCGCCCTCTCCTCGTACTCCAACGAAGTGGTGCTGGTGTTCAAAAGTACCTCCCTGGCCTACACCATCACGCTGATGGAAGTCATGGGTTACAGCCAGCTGTTGTATGGTCGCACCTATGACGTCATGGTCTTCGGCGCGGCGGGCGTGATTTATCTGATTGTTAACGGCCTGCTGACGTTGATGATGCGCTTAATCGAGCGTAAAGCACTGGCGTTTGAACACCGCAATTAAGTCAATAACTGCATAAAGCTGAATAGTAAAGGCGGACATGTCTCTGGACTGTCCGCTTTTTTTTATTCCACATAAAATATTTAATCATTTTTATTGCATACAAATTCATTAAATGGCATTGTAAATCAACGCCGCAGACACGGTGAATCATCATAAGATTGACAGACGGGAGTTCCACCATGAAAAAGTTAGTCCTGGCCGCATTACTTGCTACCTTCGCCACCGGCGCCTCTGCTGCTGATAAAATCAATTTCGGTGTCTCAGCAACCTACCCGCCATTCGAATCGTTGGATGCCAGCAATAAAATTGTTGGTTTTGACATCGACCTGGCTTCAGCATTGTGCAAACAAATGCAGGCTGACTGTACTTTTACTAATCATGCGTTCGACAGCCTGATCCCTGCGCTGAAATTCAAAAAATACGATGCGGTGATTTCCGGTATGGACATCACGCCAGAACGTAGTAAGCAGGTCTCCTTTACTCAGCCCTACTATGCCAACTCAGCGCTGGTCATTGCGAAAAAAGACACCTATAAAACCTTTGCTGATTTGAAAGGCAAACGTATCGGCATGGAAAACGGCACCACGCACCAGAAATACCTGCAGGATAAACATCCTGAAGTGAAAACCGTGGCGTACGACAGCTACCAGAATGCGATCATTGACCTGAAAAACGGGCGTATTGATGGCGTATTTGGCGACACTGCCGTGGTTAACGAGTGGCTGAAAACCAATCCGCAGTTAGGCGTAGCAACGGACAAAGTAACTGACCCGCAATACTTCGGCACCGGCCTTGGCATTGCCGTTCGCCCGGATAACACCGCGCTGCTGGAAAAACTGAACACTGCGCTGGCCGCCATTAAAGCTGACGGTACCTATCAAAAAATCAGCGATCAGTGGTTCCCGCAGTAATCCCTGCCTTACCTGAAAAAGCCGCAAATCGCGGCTTTTTACGTTTAACGTCCGCGCTTTCGGTCAGTTCTTACGCCATAAACCCATTCCTGGCATACACTTGTTAAAACGATAAAAGTGAGGCAACAGGATGATAGCATTCCCAGCCAGCTTACTGATCCTGAATGGAAAAAGTGCTGATAATCCCCCGCTGCGCGAGGCGATTGCCCTGCTACGCGATGAGGGCGTTGAGATCCATGTGCGCGTCACCTGGGAAAAAGGCGACGCCCGGCGTTACGTTGATGAGGCCCGCCAGTTGGGCGTTGCCACCGTCATTGCGGGCGGCGGTGATGGCACCATCAACGAAGTCTCCACCGCGCTCATCCATTGCCAGGGGGAGGATATACCCGCACTGGGGATTTTGCCGCTGGGAACCGCAAATGACTTCGCCACCAGCGTGGGTATTCCTGATGTTCTGGATAAAGCCTTGAAGCTGGCCATCGCCGGCAATGCGGTTGAAATAGATATGGTGCAGGTCAATGATAAAACCTGTTTTATCAATATGGCGACGGGCGGATTCGGCACGCGGGTCACGACAGAAACACCAGAAAAACTCAAAGCCGCGCTGGGCGGCGTGTCGTACTTTATTCATGGGCTCATGCGCATGGACACGCTGAAGCCCGACAGCTGCGAAATTCGCGGGGAAAACTTTCACTGGCAGGGAGACGCGCTGGTGATCGGCATCGGCAATGGTCGTCAGGCTGGCGGCGGGCAGCAACTTTGCCCCACGGCACTGATCAACGACGGTCTGCTGCAACTGCGCATTTTTACCGGCGATGAGCTTCTTCCGGCGCTACTTTCGGCACTTACCCAATCCGACGACAACCCCAATATTATTGATGGCGCGTCATCTTGGTTTGATATCCGTGCCCCGCATGAAATCACGTTTAATCTCGATGGCGAACCACTAAGCGGGCAGGAATTTCACATCGAAATCCTCCCCGCCGCGCTGCGCTGCCGGTTACCGCCTGGTTGTCCCTTGTTACGCTAGTACGCCGCCACTTCCCGCGCCAGATCGCGGGAATAGCGCTGGCTGCCGCTTATTAACATCCGGGTATACTCGGTTTGCGCCTCACCGTTGACCAGCGCATCCACGGTGAGCGTTTCAAGAATTTTTCCGTATTGCATCACCGCCACTTTCTGACACAAATGCGCAATAACCCCCAGATCGTGGGTGACCAGCAGATAGGTCAGGCTGGACTCCTTTTGCAATTCAGCCAGCAGGTTAAGAATTTCGGCCTGTACCGATACGTCCAACGCAGAGGTCGGCTCGTCCAGCAACAGCACCTGCGGTTCGAGGATTAGCGCCCGAGCAATCGCCACACGCTGGCGCTGCCCGCCAGAAAGCTGATGCGGATACCGGTCGCGAAATGCCCGGTTCAGACCGACCTTATCCAGCAGCCCGTTAACCCGCCGATCCCGGTCAGCAATGCCGTGGATCAGCAGCGGCTCTTCGAGGATATCGCTGATGGTATGCCGGGGATGCAGCGAACCATATGGGTCCTGGAATACCATCTGTACCAGGCGGCAGCGTTCGCGGCGAATACGGTGATCCAGGGCTTGTCCGTCGATCGCCAGTTCACCCTGCCAATGGGTAAACAGTCCAGCCAGACACTTCAGTACGGTTGTCTTTCCCGAACCAGACTCCCCAACCAGACCGTAGACCTCTCCGGGCTGAACCCCAAACGTCACGTCATACAGCACCTGATTGCGTTTTTCTCCCTCACCAAATGCCAGGTTCAGATTTTTAACGTCGATCATATCCCCTCCTCACTCAGCCAACTGGCCTGACGTTGCAGCACCGGCAGCACCGCCCGGCGGTTGTGGATTTCTGGCAATGCGCTAATCAGCCCCTGAGTATAGGGATGCTGCGCATGGTGGAGATCGCCTGCAGCGATGGATTCCACCACCCGCCCGGCATACATCACCAGGACGCGATCGCAGAAGCTGCGCACCAGGTTGATGTCATGACTGATAAAAATAAGCCCCAACCCACGCGACTCCACCAGCGAGTCAAGCAGCCCCAACACCTGCAGACGCACCGACACGTCCAGCGCCGAGGTGGGTTCGTCGGCAATCACCAGTTCCGGATCGGTGATTAACATCATCGCGATCATGACACGTTGCCCCTGGCCACCAGAAATCTCGTGCGGATAGAGCTGATACACCCGCTGCGGCTGACGAATACGCACCACCTCCAGCATTTCCAGCGCCCTGGCTTTGGCCTCAGCCTTGCGCCCCGGATGATGGGTAAGCCAGGCTTCGGCAATCTGATCGCCAACGCTCACCACCGGATTAAGGGAGTATTTCGGGTCCTGCATAATCATCGAGATACGCTTGCCGCGAATTTGCCGCATCTGCGCCTCGCTGGCATGGGCTAAATCCACATCGCTAAACTGCATTTTGTCTGCCGTAACCCGTGCTTTTTTCGGATGCAGGTGCAGCAGCGCTCGCCCGACGGTGGATTTACCGGAGCCTGACTCACCCACAATCGCCAGTTTTTCACGTCCGAGTTGAAAGGAGACGCCGCGCACCGCCTGGGTGACCGCGCCGCCGTTGATAAAATCGACGTGCAGGTTACGCACATCAAGCAGAGGCGAATCATTCGCTGCGAGGATCGAGGATGTCACGTAAGCCATCTCCTAAGAAGTTGAACGCCAGGCTGTTGATCAAAATCGCCAGCCCCGGAATAGTCACTACCCACCAGCATTCCATCATGTAGGTGCGCCCGCTGGAGATCATCGCACCCCATTCCGGATCCGGTGGCTGAGCCCCTAACCCCAGAAACCCAAGGCCCGCAGCGGTCAGAATGATCCCCGCCATATTCATGGTGATACGAATAATCACCGACGGCAGGCATAGCGGTACGATGTGACGCCACAGCACACGTCCTGCCGATGCCCCCTGCAGGCGAACGGCAGAGATAAAATCGGCCTGACGCAACGAGAGCGTTTCCGCACGAGCCAGACGCGCAATCGGCGGCCAGGCAGTCAGCGTAATGGCAATTACTACGTGCTCCAGCCCCGGACCGAGTGCCGCGACAAAGGCCAGTGCCAGTACCAGGCTTGGAAAAGAAATGAAAATGTCGGTGACGCGCATCAGTACCATGTCGACCTTGCCACCGAAGTAACCCGCCGTGACGCCAAGCAGCAGACCGAGCGGCCCTACGGTGACCGACACCAGCAGCACGATATACAGCGTGATGCGCGAGCCATACACCAGGCGGCTAAAGATATCGCGGCCAAACTCATCGGTCCCGAACCAGTGCTGCGCGTTCGGCGCCACCAGCGCACTGTTTAAATCCTGCACCAACGGGTTGTACGGTGCGATAAGCGGGGCAAAAATGGCCACCAGCAATAACAACGCAATAATTCCGCCGCCAATGGCGGTCAGCGGGTTACGCGCCATCTTGCCCATGAAACCGCGCGCTCGCAGCAACGCCTGCTTCGCCCGCAGACGTTGTTCGCTATTGCCGCTATCCCGCGGCGTATCCAGAGAAACCGTCATGATTTTGTCCTCGGATCAAAGAATTGATACAGCATGTCGGAGAGCAGATTAAGCATGACGAAAATCACCCCAACCAGCAGCACGCAGCCCATCACCGCATTCATGTCACCCAGCAGCAGGCTGCCGGTTAAATAGGAGCCAAAACCGGGCCAGGAAAAGACGGTTTCAATCAGCACAGCGCCTTCCAATAGCGAACCGTAGGCCAGCGCGACAACCGTGAGCAGTTGCACCAGAATATTGCGAAACGCATGGTTCCAGATGACCTGACGCTCGGTCAGCCCTTTGACGCGCGCGGTGATAATGAACTCCTGTGAAAGCTGCGCCAGCATAAAGCTACGGGTCATACGGCTGATGTAAGCCAGCGAGTGAAAACCCAATAGCGCAGCAGGCAAAACCAGATGATTAATGGCATTCCAGAACACGGTGGCATTACCGGCCAACAGCGCGTCGACGGTCATTAATCCGGTCTGGCGTGGCACCAGCCCGTCCAGTCCGAGATCCAGACGCCCCGCGCCGCCCACCCAGCTTAGCCAGGCGTAGAACACCAGCAGCCCCATCATCCCCACCCAGAAAATCGGTGTGGAATAACCTGCCAGGCTAATGATGCGCACCACGTAATCCGACAGGCTATTGCGTCGTGCCGCCGCCAACACCCCCAGCGGGATCCCCAGCCCCGCCCCTACCACAATGGCCATCGTCGCCAGCTCAATGGTGGCCGGGAAAACGCGTACAATGTCATCCATCACCGGCTTACCGGTCAGCAGCGCATTACCCAGATCGCCGTGCAGCAGATTGGTGAAGTAAATACCAAACTGCGCCGCCAGCGATTTATCAAAGCCTAACTGGTGATACACCTGCTGATAGGTACTCTGATCCGCATCAGGTCCCACGATCGCCAGTACCGGGTCGATCGGCATGACGCGACCGATAAAAAAGGTCAGCAGCAGCAATCCAAACAACGTCATTGCCACCTGTATCAGACGGGTCGAGACACGCCGGGCGCGTGAGCCAGGTGCAAGTATGGCAACGCTCATTGTTCACCTCCGGTTTTATACACATCACGCAAAAACGTGGTGGCCGACGGATGCGGCTGATAATTCTGCACCTCACGGCGCACAACGACCGAATCCACCATTTGCGACAGCGGAATTAGCGCGGGAACGAGCTGGTCGTAGCGGGTCTGGATCGCCTGATACGCGCGAGTCTGCGTTTGCGGGTCACGCTCCAGCAGGGCGCTGTCGATCATGTCATTAAGCGGTTTATCGTAGAAACCTGTGCGCCAGCCCTGAAAGTTGGTAAGCCGGGCTGCATCGCTGTTATCCGGGTTATAGACCAGCGCCCGCAGGCTGGAGTGCGGATGCGGTTCCATGCCGCTGCCGCCGCGCCCGACCAGCATGTCAAATTTACGCTCGCGCATTGCGCCGTAGATCTGATTACCGGTTCCGGTGATAATTTTGGCGTTAATACCCGCCTGCATCAGCGTGGACTGCACGGCAATCGCGATATTCTGGAAAGGCTGGTCAGCCAGCACCCGCAGCGTGGTGTCGAAACCGTCCGGGTATCCCGCCTCCGCCAGCAGCTTTTTGGCGCGCGGAATGTCGAGGCGATAGCCGGGGTCAGGCAGCGTGGAGGGCATTCCTGCCTTGATAGGACGCTGATGCAATACGCCGTATCCCGGCATCAGCGCTTTATTGATCCCCTGATAATCAATCAGGTAACGCACGGCTTCACGGACTTTCGGATTGGCGAAGTGCGCCTCCTTCATGCTCATTGCCACGTAATACATCGTGCCTCGCTGGACGGCATCCACGCTCAGGTCAGGATCGCTACGCAGGGCATTGATGTCTGAAACCGCCATATTACTGGCAATATCCAGATCGCCCTTGGCAATCATCAGACGCAGGGTCTGGGATTCCTGAAAATGGCGCAACACCACGCGGCTCATTTTCGCCTCGCCGCGCCAGTAGTTCGGGTTACGCGTCATGCGCAGGACATCTTTCGCCTGCCAGGTATCAAGGGTAAACGGGCCAGACCCGGCTTCATTGGTGGTCAGCCAGTGGTTACCCCAGTCGTTATTCAGCACATGTTGCTGCACGGTTTTGCTGTCCAGCACGCCGAGATTCCCCAGCGCCCCCAGTGAATAGATAATCAACTGCGGATCGTTGGCTTTGGGCAGCGTGATTTTCACTGTAAACCTGTCCGGGGCGCTGACCTGTTGGTCGATATTTTTTTTGCTAAAGCCGTAGGATTTCCACACCGACGACTGCGCCAGATTCAGGTGCAGGATCCGACGCATCGACCACACCACATCGTCAGCAGTCAGCGGATTACCGGAGTGAAAGGTCACGTCATCGCGCAGATGAAAAGTCAGGGTGGTGCCATCCGGACTGACATCCCAGGATGTCGCCAGCGCGGGTTTCACATGGGTCAACTGGGCAGGATCCAACTCCACCAGCGAGTCATATAAATTCACCACAATGCCCACCACTTCGTTGCCGGTCATGGCGGCTGGATCGAGGGTCAGCAGGTTATTCATGTTCATACCAATGATGAGCTGATCGGGCGGCGTTTTGGCGTACGCCGCACTGCTCCCCATCGACACGGCGAGTGCGAGTAAACACGCGCCCAGTAAGGAAGTTTTTTTCATCTATTGTTTGCCTGTACTGTAGGGTACATATTGCCGGATGACACTTGGCTTATCCGGCATTTATTGTTTTCAGTCAGTCGTGGCTGACGGTGTTGGCTTCGATATAGGCAAAATTGATGTCTTCCCCCAGACCGGGGCGCTGTGGCAGATGCACAAAACCGTCGGCGTCCATCGGGTCAACAATGCTGTTCAGGTAGGCGGCCGGTTCGTCGTAGTCGAGGAACGGATGCAGCAGGCCGCGCTCGTACCAGCGACAGTTTCGAATCGCGCCAATCACCGCGAGGCTCGCCGCACCGTTGCCGTGTACTTCGCAGTCCATGCCAAACGACTCGGCCAGGTTGGCCACTTTCAGGGTGGGCGAGATCCCCCCCACACCGTTGGCACCAGCACGTAAAATGTCGCATGCGCCCGCCTTCACCCAGTCCGCGCGGCTGTGGTGTTTTCCACCGAGGCTTTCCGGACCAATGATCGGAATGGAGAGATTTTCGGCAAGCCAGGCGTAAGACGCCATGCTCTCTTCTTCCATCGGCTCTTCAAACCAGGCAAAATTGAGTTTTTCCAGTTCCTTGCCGATGTACAGCGCTTCTGTACGGCTGTACCAGTGATAGCCGTCGATCATCAGATCAATATCCGGTCCGACCGCCTCGCGCACGGCGGCGCAGGCTTTCACATCCATCTTCGGATTTGGCGCGAAGGAGACCGGCGGCATCCAGGTATGCAGTTTGATCGCCTTATATCCACGAGCGACCAGTTTTTCGGCAAAGCAGGCATATTCTTCCGGCGTCGACAGTCCGCCGGGCAGATCGTCACCACACATGGTGCTGCCGTAGGCCGGGACCTTATCGCGAAAACCACCCAGCAGCTTGTAGACCGGCATGTTGAGCTTGCGGCCTATCAAATCCCACAGCGCCTGCTCAACAAAAGACAGCGCGCGTTCGGTCAGTTGATGCGCGCTTCCCCGCTGCCAGTGCACCAGATCCTGCCAGATGCGCTCCCGATTAAACGGGTCCTGACCGACCATCACTTTGCGAAAAAAGGTATTCACCACAAACGGGCGCACCACTTCCGGCGGTGCAAACGAATACCCCTGGGTTCCGTCATCGGCGGTAATGGTCAGCATGGCCATTTTGGCGAGGCTTTCCGGCCCCGGATGGGAATGTCCGGCGGTATCAGAAACCCGGCGGGTGGGATACTGGAAGACGGAGACATTGATAGCTTCAATTTTCATTATTGGGTCCTTAGCGCAACTTTGAAATGCTGTTTCACATCTAAATGTATGTGCAAAAAAGCAACTTTGCCTCGGACATTCCGCGCTAAGGCATGACTATTTTCTGTGCAAGTGCACAGGGAGAGGTGATGCTTTTCACAAAAGGCAGGAGAAACGTGAGGTAGATCGGACTAATATTGCGATTATACTGAAATGATATTTTGAATTTAATTTTTCAAGAAACGCGGGTTGCCGTGACATGACCACAACCCGCGATAATTTACGCAATGGTTACTTTGTTATCCAGATAAACGTCCTGCACGGCGTTAATCAACTTAACGCCATCTGCCATGGTTTTCTTGAACGCTTTACGTCCGAGGATCAGACCCATACCACCGGCACGCTTGTTAATTACCGCCGTGCGCACCGCATCGCTGAGATCGGTTTCGCCCCCTGCCGCACCGCCGGAGTTAATCAGCCCGGCGCGGCCCATATAGCAGTTCGCCAGTTGATAACGCACCAGGTCAATCGGGTTGTCGCTGGTCAGCTTGCTGTAGACGCGATCGTCGGTATAGCCAAAGTTAACGGCCTTATACCCGCCGTTATTTTCCGCCATTTTCTGCTTAACAATATCCGCCCCGATGGTGGCCGCCAGGTGGTTTGCCTGCCCGGTCAGGTCGGCGGAAACGTGATAATCCACCCCGTCTTTCTTAAATGCGGAGTTGCGCAGATAGGCCCACAGCACCGTCACCATCCCCAGTTCATGCGCACGTTCAAACGCTGCAGAAATCTCTTCAATCTGACGACGCGATTCCTCGGAGCCAAAATAGATCGTAGCCCCGACCGCCACCGCGCCCATATTGAATGCCTGCTCCACACTGGCATACAGCGTCTGGTCAAAGGTATTCGGGTAGCTGAGCGTTTCGTTGTGGTTAATTTTTACGAGGAACGGAATACGGTGTGCATAGCGACGAGATACGGAAGCCAGCACGCCGTAGGTCGACGCCACGCAGTTACAGCCCGCTTCGATAGCTAGCTCCACAATATTCTTCGGATCAAAGTACAACGGGTTGGCGGCAAACGAGGCTCCGGCGGAATGCTCCACGCCCTGGTCGACCGGCAGAATCGACAGGTATCCCGTGCCAGCGAGTCGGCCCGTGTTGTACAGCGTCTGCATATTACGCAGCACGGCAGGCGGGCGATTATTGTCTACCATCACGCGGTCGACGTAATCATGCCCTGGCAGGTAAAGTTGGTCAGAAGGAATGGTCATACAACGATGCTGTAAAAGGTTGTCGGCATCTTTGCCAAGCAACTGCGCAATATCAGTCATAGCTATGCTCCCGTAAGTTCCGGTTGGATACCGGAATGTGAATTGTCCTGACCCGCCTTGTTGCGGGCAGCCATAAGCCTGGTACCGACTGCGCTTTTTTTCCATCTTTAGCGCACTTTTCAGTCATTTCCGCTGGCTCGATTCAGGCATTAAAAAACGTTAAGGCGGTCAAAATTAAAACACAAAGGTATTTTAAAGGTATTATCTACTGGTACTATGAAAACGTACCTTACCTGTCATGAAGGATGTAAAGATGAAAACTACAGCAAAGCTGTCGTTCATGATGTTCGTGGAGTGGTTTATCTGGGGCGCCTGGTTTGTACCGCTTTGGCTGTGGCTGAGTAAAAGCGGATTCAGCGCCGGAGAAATTGGCTGGTCCTACGCCTGTACCGCCATTGCCGCAATCCTGTCACCGATTTTTGTCGGTTCGCTCACTGACCGCTTTTTCTCCGCGCAAAAAGTCCTGGCGGTGTTAATGTTCGTCGGCGCCATTCTGATGTACTTCGCCGCGCAGCAGACCACCTTCGGCGGCTTCTTCCCACTATTGTTGGCGTATTCACTGACCTATATGCCCACCATTGCGCTGACCAACAGTATTGCCTTTGCCAACGTCCCGGACGTCGAGCGTGACTTCCCACGCATCCGCGTGATGGGCACCATTGGCTGGATTGCCTCCGGTTTAGCCTGCGGGTTCTTACCGCAAATGCTGGGCTACAGCGATATCTCCCCCACCAATATCCCGTTGCTGATCACCGCCGGGAGCTCCGCGCTGCTGGGTGTCTTCGCCTTCTTCTTGCCGGATACGCCGCCAAAAAGTACCGGCAAGATGGATATCAAAGTCATGCTGGGGCTGGATGCACTGATCCTGCTGCGTGATAAGAACTTCCTTGTCTTTTTCTTCTGTTCGTTTCTGTTTGCAATGCCGCTGGCGTTTTACTACATCTTCGCCAATGGTTACCTGACCGAAGTCGGAATGAAAAATGCCACCGGCTGGATGACGCTGGGTCAGTTCTCGGAAATCTTCTTTATGCTGGCGCTGCCGTTCTTTACTAAGCGCTTTGGCATTAAAAAGGTATTATTGCTTGGTCTTATTACTGCAGCGATCCGCTATGGCTTTTTCGTCTACGGCGGCGCGGAAGAATATTTCACCTACGCACTGCTGTTTCTCGGCATTCTGCTGCACGGCGTCAGTTACGATTTCTACTATGTTACGGCCTATATCTACGTGGATAAAAAAGCGCCTGTGCATATGCGTACCGCCGCACAGGGGTTGATCACCCTCTGCTGTCAGGGATTCGGTAGTCTGCTGGGCTATCGCCTGGGCGGGGTGATGATGGAAAAAATGTTTGCGTATAAAGAACCGGTTAACGGTCTCACCTTTAACTGGGCGGACATGTGGGGATTTGGCGCAGTCATGATTGCCGTCATTGCCGTACTGTTTATGATTTTCTTTCGCGAGTCTGACAAAGAAATCACCGCAATTAACGTGAACGACCGCGATCTGGCATTGAAAAAAGGGGAAGTAAAATGAAAGCAGAGCGTATTCTCGGTGCTCTTTATGGGCAAGCGTTAGGGGATGCGATGGGCATGCCGTCAGAGCTATGGCCCAGAACCCGCGTGAAAGCACACTTTGGCTGGATTGACCGCTTTTTGCCCGGCCCCGCGGAAAATAACGCCGCCTGCTATTTTAACCAGGCGGAGTTCACTGATGACACAGCCATGGCGCTGTGCCTTGCAGATGCTCTGCTGGAATGCGACGGGAAAATTGTCCCCGACGTCATTGGCCGAAATATCCTGGCCTGGGCGGAAGATTTCGATGCCTTCAATAAAAACGTGCTGGGCCCCACCTCGAAGATTGCCCTTAAGGCCATCCGCGACGGAAAACCCGTTACTGAGCTGGAAAACAACGGTGTCACCAACGGTGCGGCCATGCGCGTTTCACCGTTAGGCTGCCTGCTACCCGCACACGATCTTGATGCCTTCATTGATGATGTGGCGCTAGCGTCCAGCCCGACGCATAAATCGGATCTGGCGGTGGCCGGGGCCGTGGTTATCGCGTGGGCAGTGTCGCGCGCGATCGACGGCGAACAATGGTGCGATATTGTCGATGCGCTTCCCGCCATTGCCCACCACGCCCAGCAAAAACGGATCACCACCTTTAGCGCATCGCTCGCGGCGCGCCTCGAACTGGCACTGAAAATCGTCCGCGATGCTAACGGTATCGAGTCTGCCAGTGAGCAGCTGTATCAGGTGGTGGGAGCTGGCACCAGCACCATTGAATCCGTGCCCTGCGCTATCGCCATGGTGGAACTGGCACACACCGACCCTAAGCGCTGCGCTATTTTGTGTGCGAATCTTGGCGGTGACACCGACACCATCGGTGCCATGGCGACGGCAATTTGCGGCGCACTGCACGGGGTCGGCGCGATTGACCCTGTGTTGAAACAGGAACTGGATGCGGTCAATCAGTTGGACTTTACCCGCTACGCCAGCGGATTAATGCGCCTGCGTGAGCAACGGGAGGCGCGATGAGCACCACGCGTTTGCAGGCACTTATCCCGCAGTTGCACACCCAGCGCCCGGTGACGGTAGTCGGTGCAGCGGTGATCGATGTAATTGCCGATGCGTATGCCCTGCCCTGGCGCGGTTGTGACATCGAGCTTAAACAACAAGGCGTTAATGTTGGCGGCTGTGCGCTGAACATCGCCGTCGCGCTTAAGCGTTTAGGTATCGACGCCAGCAATGCCTTGCCGCTAGGTCAAGGCGTGTGGGCAGATATCATCCGCAACCGGATGGCAAAAGAGGGTTTACACAGTCTGATTGATCATGCCGAAGGTGATAATGGCTGGTGTCTGGCGCTAGTTGAGCCGGACGGTGAACGCACCTTTATGTCCTTCAGCGGCGTCGAAAATCAGTGGAACGCCGACTGGCTTGCGCAGTTGACGATCCCGCGCCACAGTCTGGTGTATCTTTCCGGCTATCAGCTGGCTTCGCCGTGCGGCGAGCTGCTGGTGCAGTGGCTGGAGAGTCTGGATGAGGTGACGCCATTTATCGATTTTGGGCCACGCATCGGCGACATCTCCGATACCTTAATGGCGAGAATACTGGCCTGTCACCCGCTGGTGTCACTGAATCGGCAGGAAGCAGACATTGCCGCAGAACGGTTCAGGTTAAGCGTGGATGTCGAGGGTTTTGGCGCTGAGTGGGTGAAGCGCTTTGCCACGCCGGTGGTAGTTCGCCACGATAAAGACGGCGCATGGTATTTCAGTGAAACGACATCCGGCTGCGTGCCTGCATTTCCAACGACTATGGTTGACACCATTGGCGCTGGCGACAGTCACGCAGGCGGCATGCTGGCCGGGCTGGCATCTGGCTGGTCGCTAGCCGATGCCGTGTTGCTTGGCAACGCGGTGGGATCGTGGGTGGTCGGGCATCGCGGCGGCGATTGCGCCCCCTCGCGCGACGCGTTACTCCTCGCACACAAAGACGTATAGGTCGCTGCGGCAGTAACTGATGCTGTATTCAATGGGCCGGTGCTGCTGGTCAAGCGCG
>NZ_SZWV01000072.1:0-4325 GCF_005280945.1 Citrobacter sp. wls718 | reverse complement strand
CTTGATCACCAGCACCGGCACTTTGCTGTCCATCTGAATGTGCGACTGGAACTCCGCATCCGGCATGCGGGCGCTGACGCGGGAGCGCGTACGCTGCGGGAAAATATGCTGGCTGCGAAAATAGTCGTACAGCGAGACGCCGATGGCATCCACATCATGAATAAGATGCGCAGGGACCCAGGACTCTTCAATGGATACGGCGTCTTCATCCACATAGCGAATACGCTTAAGCAGAAAAACGTCACTGCCGGCGGTAATCGCCAGCTGCTGCGCCACCTCTTCCGGACACGGCACCACGCGTTTATTGACCCACAGCGTATCTGGTTTTTTTCCGCGTAACACCACCTGCTGAGAAAAGCCGCGCGCTTCTTTTAGCGAATACTCAAAGATATTGTTGATCTGCGTTCCGTAACCACGGGCGCGGGTCACTACCCCTTCTTCCTCCAGCGCCTGCATCGCTTTACGCACCGTAATGCGCGAAACGCCGGTCAGCTGGCTGAGATCGCGCTCACCAGGCAGAATATTGCCATGCTCGAGGATGCCGCTGCGGACAGCGTTCTTCACCGTTTGGGCGAATTTAAGATACAGCGGCGTGTTATCCGCCGCCGAAATGCGTTCATTCAGTTGCGCGATAAGCTGGGTATGCGCTTGTTCCATTTATCTTTTTCCTGACCGCTGAATCTTCAGCCAGTATACGCATTTATCCCTGTTACCACCACGCGTGGAAATGGTGTACCGGACCTATCCCCTCGCCCACTTCCAGGGAATCTGCCTGGGCCAGTGCCGCCGAGAGCCATATTTTGGCCTCCTGCACCGTATCGGCCCAGTTTGCATGACGCGGGCGTAGCGCAGCCAGCGCTGCCGACAGCGTACAACCGGTGCCATGGGTGTTTTTGGTCTTCACTCTTGGCGCGGTAAAGCGCTGCTCGCCCTCGCGGGTAAACAGCCAGTCAGGGCTTTGCGCGTCATCCAGATGACCGCCCTTCATCAGCACCGCCTCGCAGCCCAATGCCCGCAGAGCACGCCCCTGCGCCAGCATTTCCTGCTCCGTTTGGGCATGGGTTGTTTCGAGCAATGCGGCGGCCTCCGGCAGATTCGGGGTAATGATCGACACCTGCGGCAGCAGGCGAGTACGCAGTGTTTCTACCGCAGAGGAGGACAGCAGCGGATCGCCGCTTTTCGCCAACATCACTGTATCAAGCACCACATTTCGTACCTGAAAGCGGCGTAAACGCTCAGCGACCGCTTCCACAATATCCGTTTCTGCCAGCATACCGATTTTGGTGGTATCTATGCGTACATCGCTGAACACGGAGTCCAGCTGCGCGGCAACAAAATCAGGTTCGATCCGATAAACCGACTGCACACCGCGCGTATTTTGCGCCACCAGAGCCGTGATGACCGAGCAGCCATAGGCCCCGAGCGCAGAGAATGTTTTTAAATCCGCCTGAATACCTGCACCACCGCTGGGATCGGTTCCGGCAATTGTTAATGCGTTAATCCGTTTCATGCCAGCTCCTGCGCGTTCAGGTTATATAAAGCATCAAGGAATGCAGGAATAAAGCTTCCTGGCCCTGTCGAGTGCTCAGTGGCGAATTCACCAGCCTGTTTCATCCAGCTACAGGCAGACGCGACGTTACTCAGCCGATCCCCCTGCAACGCACAGCTGGCAGCCACCACCGCCGACAGCGCACATCCGGTGCCAACGACACGCGTCATCAATGGATCGCCACCGCGAATACTCACGGTACGCTGGCCATCGGTAACGTAATCCACCTCCCCGGTTACCACTACGATGGAGGCGACCCGGCATGCCAGCGCCTGTGCCGCCGGCAGCGCAGCGGCTGCTGTGTCGGTGGTATCTACACCGCGCCCACCTCCGCGCATTCCCGCTAGCGCGAGTATTTCAGAGGCGTTACCGCGAATGGCAGCAGGCTGGAGCGAGAGCAAATCCAGGCAAAAACGACGGCGAAACTCCAGTGCCCCAACGGCAACGGGATCGAGCGTCCAGGGCGTATTCGCCCGCTGCGCCTGCTCGACCGCCGCACGCATAGCAATGGCGCGGCTCTCGGTCAGCGTACCGACATTAATCAGCACGGCATGGGCAACAGCCGCAAACTGGCTGGCTTCTTCGGGTTCAATCACCATCGCAGGTGACGCGCCCAATGCCAGAAGCGTATTGGCGGTAAAATTCTGCACGACCTCATTGGTCATACAATGCGTGAGCGGAGAAAGGGTTCTAAATTGCTGTAAGGCGTGGGCCGCGAGTGCGCGGCTGCGCAGGTCAGGCTGCATGGTTCAGCTCCTGCCCGCGTGAAAGAAGGGACACGAGCAGTGTCAGACTTCCCTACGCTGGCATTATCCAGATCAGGTGGTACGGGTATTTCTCAGCCTTCACAAGGAAGGGCACCCCGAGTCATTTCATTTATAAAACAATCATTTACACATTGAAAATGTGTAGATATTTAGTGTAACCGGGGCTTAGCTCCAGGAGCAAGAATTTTCGATTTAACACAGCATTTATCACAGTGCTTATCTCACCGGTTTTTCGGGGGGATTACCCTAACACCCAATGTAGTTTTACTTAAATCACTTTTATTTCAATAGGTTTCTCGGAAAAATATTCTCCGTATACATCCATAAGTAGTACAATTAACGCTCAATACCAGCATAATTAAGAGGGATTTTGATATGGCAATACCTGTGTATCTATGGCTTACCGATGATGCAGGAAATCAAGTTAAAGGCAGTGTTGATGTGCATGGTAGAGAAGATTCTATAGAGATTTTAGAGCTTATGCATAATGTAGAGTTACCAACTGACGACAAAACCAGAAAGATCACCAGTAAGCGCCAGCATGGAGATTACGCACTAATCAAAGAAGTCGATTGTTCATCTCCTTACCTCTATCAAGGTGTATCATCCGGCAGAAAATTTAAACAAGCTGTATTGAAGTTCTACCGCATAAACTATAACGGACAAGAAGAAGAATATTTCCGTGTAACAATGGATAATGTCAGAATTAATGAAATTGAACCTTTCATGTTTGACATAAAAAACCCTACATTTGAAAAACACAACCATCTTGAAGCATTCTATTTGGCATATGAAAAAATCACCTGGCATTATCTTGATGGAAATATAATTCATTCTGATTCATGGAACGGAAATAAGGAGGCAGCGTAATGACTTGGGTTTATAAAGTAAGCGCTCACAGCTTTTATCTGAATGGAACCTATCAATTTGATGCTAAATATTCTGGCAGACCTGGATATAAAAATGATTCTGCTAATGAGTGTGTAAAAGATAACGGCCCACTTCCTAGAGGCACTTACACTATCGGCCCCGCTTTCTACCATCGTAGAACTAGAGCATGGACGATGAGACTTACGCCATACATTGAAAATCAAATGTGTGGGCGTGATGGTTTTATGATTCATGGTGATAGTGCTGCCCATCCTGGAGAAGCTTCTGATGGTTGCATTATCCTTAACTTGCCATATCGTAAAATCATTGACGCTAGCAGCGATAAAGTTTTAGTAGTGGAAGATTAATTATGTTTAAAAAACTGTTAGTCTGTTCATTTGCTTTAATCCCAATATTTGCATATGCAAAAGATTATGGATGCGCCGCTGTTGGCTTATCAATGGAATCATCTTTATTTGATGCACTATCAAAAGATTTAAAAATTGATACATCAACTGTTGATAAAACTAAAGCCAAAGTAGATATCATTGATATTTCTCCAATCTCTAAAACCTATGCGGAATCTTTAGCACGAATTGATTACAATAAAGATCCTAGTAAGGATAAAACAGAAGATACATATAATAAGATTTATTTCTCTAGCTATTATTATAATGGCGTAAAATCTATCACAGCTAAATACACTTATATGAATAAGGCGAAAAAAAAAGATGTATTTATTGCATCCAGCCTGATGAACAAGGATGAATGCTCTATTAGATTTAATGGATACATCACGTTATCAAGAGAGTTTTGATACTTATGGGGCAGTAATGCCCCTCTTAAAAAGAGTAATTTGGAATTACAACCATCTCATTAACCCCCTATCCTAATACAAACAAATACTTTAAGATTAAACACCTGCGACCTGTTCAGCAATAAATAATTGATTAAACCCACTAATACGTATTTAATATAGAATAAAGAGATAAAAGGTAGTTTTCCATTCGATCATCATGAGCAGTTAAGGAGCTATTTTGTTAATGCCAGATTGTAGGTGGTTAAATCACCTATTTAAAGATAACTTATCTACATGTAAACATTAAATAAAAAAATTGATGTAGCCCCCTGAAACACCG
>NZ_SZWV01000075.1:0-7314 GCF_005280945.1 Citrobacter sp. wls718 | reverse complement strand
GAACTTGTTCGCACCTTCCCTAGCAGTCCTGGACTGATCACTTTTTTCGCACCATTTCGTTGTATAAATGTGGCGGCGGATAATTGGGCATGAGCGTTTCCCTGATTACTGACTTCAAGAAAGTGTTTGCCGTCACGCTGTTGCAGTTTCCACTGTAATTTTGCCGCTGTGTCAGCCTGCGTTGTGGGTTGAATAAACACGGGCACGGAATAATGCATCACAAATTGCAGTTTATTTTTTTGTAATTTTGCAGGGGGTAATTCATCAATGGATAAGCGATAGACCTCTTCAACAGACGCCGATGGCGGCGCGGTTCGAATCACGCGGATGAGCTGGCGTTCACCCGGGGCTAATGCCAGCATTGGTGGGCTGATGACCAGTCCCTGAGAGGGGGACAACGTATCGCCGTCTGCTCCCTGACGCCAGTGGAAAACGCGTACCTGTGCATTCAGCACGTTTTCACCTGCGTTGCTTAACCAGATACCGTCGGCATTTTGCGTCGCCTGCAGTGTCAGCGTAACCGGCGCTATTTGCAGCCCGCTTGCCGCCGCGATATTAATGCTCATGGCTATTCCTGACAGACACGCGAAGGCGCACCGCTGCACAGGCAGTTTCAATGTCATGGGTCGTCCTGAGGTTAGTAGTTAACGTTAACCGTTACGAGATCGGCATAGTCATCAGGCGTGAAGTTGGCGCTCGGAGCGGTGGCATACACAGTGAAGCTTTGTCCCAGCCCGGTTCCGGTCGAGGCCACCCCATTTCCCACGCTTTCCGCAGTGGCTGTATTACCCCAAACCGGACCCGTTGCAGGCGTTTGGTTCAACTGGTACGGCACTTTATCCGTGTTGGTTGCTGCGTTGGCCACCGAGGACATTGCCCCTCTGCCCGTGGTATTCCCGCCGTTAGCGACCGAAGGCGCCAGACCTATAAAATAAGGTGTCGTCTTGGAGCAATTAATGGAAATGGTATTACTGGCCGATGTATTTGTCGCAGTGGCATTGACCGATCCCAGGGCAATATTTGACCCTGAACCTGCGGTAACGGTACAGGCTTTTTGAATCGTCATCAGCACCTGAAACGTGCCGTTTGCGGTGACAGCATCAGCCGCTGAAATGATGGAAAAGGCGCTGCAACAAAGAATTAAGCGAGTGACGATAACTGGAGCCATATTCTTTACCTTTTTCAAATAACCACATTTTTTACTTTAAAAATACAATAATGCGGCATATGGAGACATATTCTAACCCTAGGATAAGTATGAGTCGTGCGCCAGTTGGTCTAATGAATTTTACTTAGGAAAAAGGTGATGGCGTCGACAAAAAATAGTACCAACAGGTGAGTATTATTCAGTTATTACCGTTTCTAAAATCCGCATTCTGCAATTAATGCATCCTGATACACGCAATGTGAAAACGTGGTTATTCCCCGATGCTTCACGCAAAGTTAAATTAAATGTGACAACTTTCTACCCGCTTGTTGTGTAGACTTTCAGTATCGGGATCGTGGGGGACAATGAAGTGAATCAGGATAAGAAATTACTTATCGTAGAAGACGATGAAAACATCGCTGAGCTGTTACAGCTTCATCTGCGTGAGGAGGGGTTTACGGTGACGCATGCGGTAAATGGCAATATTGGTATGGCGTTACTTAACCAGGGTGGGTGGGATGCGCTAATCCTGGATCTAATGCTGCCTGGCGTTGACGGGCTTGAAATCTGTCGCCATGCCAGAACGATGACGCGTTATACGCCCATCATTATTATCAGCGCTCGTTCAGGTGAAACCCATCGTATTCTCGGTCTTGAACTGGGGGCTGATGATTACCTTGCGAAACCGTTTTCAATGCTTGAACTGGTCGCCCGTGTAAAGGCGCTCTTTCGCCGTCAGGAAGCAATGAGTAAGAATTTACGGCTGGATGCTGGTGTACTGATTTTTGATAACCTCTCTATTGATCCGCTGGCTCGGGATGTTCAACTCAATCAACAGTCAGTGGAGTTGACACCCAGAGAGTTTGATTTGCTTTACTTTTTTGCCAGACATCCGGATAAAGTCTTTTCCCGTTTGAGTCTGCTAAATCAGGTCTGGGGGTACGAACATGAAGGCTATGAGCATACGGTGAATACACATATCAATCGTTTAAGGATCAAAATTGAGGATAACCCGGCGGAACCTCACTTTATCCGTACCGTCTGGGGAAAGGGCTATAAATTCACCGCACAGCCACGCGAGTAACCATGCGAACTTATACACTTTCACAGCGTTTAACGCTGGTTTTTGCTCTCCTGTTTATTACGTCGTGTGCCCTGTTGGGCTGGCTGCAGGTGCGAACCAGTACTGAATACAGTAAGGCCGTTATTCAGCAGCTTTCTGCGGACCTTGCCGGGCATATCAACCAAAGTTACCCTCTGCTTGAACGCGATGGCCTTAATAAAGAGTCGATGCGTAATTTATTTGATCATCTGATGGCGGTGAATCCCAGTGTAGAAGTTTATTTACTGGACAAAGAGGGCAATATTATTGGTGATGCGGCGCCGGAAGGGCACATCAAACGTCAGCGGGTTGATTTACAGCCAATACACTCGGCATTAAATAATCCTCATTACCCTATTTACGGCGACGATCCGCGTAGCCTTGATGCGAAGAAAGTGTTTAGTGTGTCGCCAATGCGTCAGGATGGGCAGATAAAAGGCTACTTGTATGTAATTTTGCTCGGGGAAAATTACAACGCCTTAAACAGCAATGCGCAATTTGATGCCTTATTGAAGATAGTCTTACTGTCCATCAGCCTTGTTGCATTGTTGGGGTTGGTGGTGGGGGCACTCGCTTTGCGCTGGATAACTCGTCCCTTGCGCGAGTTGTCTGCTCAGGTCCATGCCCTGGAAACCGGTGGGATAGAAGAAATGCAGGCAATGGCGGCGCAGCCCCGGCAAATCAATACCAGTAACGATGAAATTAGCCAACTGCGACAAGGGGTTATCTCGATGGCCCAGCGCATTGCAGAACAGTGGCATCGTCTTGCACAACAAGAGCAGTTACGACGTGAGTTTATCGCCAACATTTCCCATGATTTGCGCACGCCATTAACCTCACTACACGGCTACCTTGAAAGCCTGTCCGTAATGTCAGCCAGCCTGAGCGACGCTGAGAAGCAGCGCTACCTTAATATTGCTCTCGCACAGAGCCAAAAGGTGGGTGCGCTCTCCCAGTCGCTGTTTGAGCTGGCTCGTCTGGAATATGGTGTGGTTAAACCGCAGAAAGAGAAATTCTCGATTAGTGAACTGCTGCAGGATGTTTTCCAGAAATTTGAACTTTCTGCCCAGACTAAACAGCTGGCATTGCTGGCAGATATTCAGCCAGGCCTGCCGCTTATTGATGCAGACCTCGGGATGATCGAACGGGTGCTGACCAACCTGCTGGATAATGCGATTCGCCATACTCCCGACAACGGCACTGTTGCTGTGCGTTTGTGGCGAGAAGCGGATAAAGTGATGGTGCAAATTAGCGACAGCGGTCCTGGGATCCCGCAAGAATTGATGGAGGGATTATTCATCCGTCCTTCGATTGCGAATCCGTCAGGTGTTCGAGTAGGGGGACTGGGGTTGATGATCGTCCGCCAGATGCTACAGCTACATGGTAGCGAAATTGCGCTGGTGGATACGCCGAAAAGCGGGGCTTGTTTTCGCTTTGGCTTAACGGCGGGCCCATATATTTGAACCAGTTATCCGTGATACCAGCTTCAATGACTACCCGCGCAGATGAAGATGAACAGTGTCGCCAGGTGGCTGCACGGCCGTAAAACCGATAGTGGCTGCGTTATTCATTATCCAGCCAGCTAATGAAAAACTCACTGAAAGCCGTCACCTGCAACGGCTGAAAACGCCGTTGAGGGTAGACAAACTGCAGACCAACGTGTTTCTTGTCATGGCGGCTGAAGCCGATAAAAGTCTCAGCAAATAAAACGCTCAGTCGCCCTTGTTCCACATCTCGCTTCACATCCCACCAGGATTTGCTGGCAATACCCGCTCCCGCCAGTACCCACTGACGAAGTAAGGCGCCGTCATCACATACCATTGCCGGCGTGACCTGCACCACCGCGGTTTCATTTTGCTCTTCAAAACGCCACTCGTTCATCAGCGTGCCGCGCTGCTCCATCACCAGGCAGCGGTGCCCGTGTAATTCATCCGGATACTGAGGCGTTCCGTGTGCTTCAAGGTAGCTTTTTGACGCAACCAGCACCCGATAATTAGGACGGATGAATTTTGTGACCAGATTACTGTCCGGCAAGTTCCCGAAACGCACGCTCATATCCAGACGGTTGACAATCAAATCCACCACGCTCTCACTGAGATAAACGGAGCTTCTGACTTCAGGATGCAAACGGGAGAAATCGAGAAGCGCAGGGGAAAGATACTGTCGGCCAAAGTCCGAGGGGGCTGAAATACGCAGGCTGCCGCTGAGCAGTCCGTCCTTCTGCGTCAGTTTTGATTCTGCCTGTGTCATCTCCTCCTGCACACGAAGTGCGGCGTGGTAAAACTCCTCCCCGGCTCGCGTCAATGCGATAGCCCGGGTTGAACGATTAAACAGCCGGGTTTGATAACGTTCTTCCAGCGCCTTTAATCGTGCAGTCATGGTGGCGGGGGAAAGGTTCATCCGACGCCCTGCAGCGGCCAGACCACCAGCTTCAACCACTTCCACCAGTAACGTCATATCTTCGAATTTACCCATTATTCCGTTTTCCTGAAAAGATAATCAATTATTACTGCCATTATCAAAGCGACTTGCATGACATAAAGTCAAGCCATAGTTAACCGCTCAGGAGAGCAGAACATGCCACAACATTCCCTTTTCGAGACAACATCTATTGGCAAACGTGTACTAAAAAACCGTATTGTCATGGCACCGATGACTCGTGCCCGTACTGTCCAGCCCGGTAATATTCCTGGCGCACTTATGGCTGAGTATTATCAGCAGCGCGCCACCGCCGGTCTTATCATCACCGAAGCAACACAGATTTCTGCCCAAGGGCAGGGTTACTCCTGGACACCAGGCATTCATTCTGCTGAACAGGTGGCGGGATGGCGTCTGGTAACAGATGCGGTCCATCGCGCAGGAGGTACGATTTTCTCCCAGTTGTGGCATGTGGGGCGTATGTCCCATGCAAGTTTTCACCCGGACGGCCAACCTGTAGCTCCTTCTGCGTTATCACCGCACGCACAGGTGTGGGTGGTAAACAATGAGGGTATCGGTGAAATGGTCGACTGCCCGGTTCCACGTGAGCTAACGACAGCTGATATTCAACGGGTAATAGCAGATTACCGGCAGGCGGCCCTCAATGCGGTGGCAGCGGGGTTTGATGGCGTGGAAGTTCACGGTGGCAACGGGTATCTGATTGACCAGTTCCTGCGCCGTTCTTCAAACCAACGAACCGATGAATACGGCGGTAGTCTGGAAAACCGTGTGCGTTTCGCCCAGCAGATACTGGAAGCGATCAGCGAGGCCATTGGTGCAGAGCGTACCGGTATCCGTCTGGCCCCGTACATCACCCAGCGTGGCATGGATGACCCGCAGGTTATTGACGCTATTCTGGCTCTGGCGGCCTGGTGTGAATCAAAAGGTATTGCCTTTATTCATCTGGCGGAAGCGGATTGGGATGATGCGCCGCAGGTGCCCTATGCGTTCCGGGAGACCCTGCGGGCGACTTTTAGCGGTACGATTATTGTGGCGGGGAATTACACCCGTGAAAAAGCCGACAAACTGTTATCGGCAGGGATCGTAGATCTGGTCGCTTTCGGACGTCCCTTTATCGCTAATCCAGATTTCCCACGTCGCCTGAAAGAAAACCTGCCACTTTCAGAAATGGGTAACCCAGCGACGCTGTTTGGCGGTAGCGAAGTGGGTTATACCGATTACCCATTTCTGAATTAACTATGGCGATGTATTAACGGCCATCACGGCGGGCATCAATAACAGGGTAAATGAAAAATCCACGCAATTGCGTGGATATATTAATTTTATAATACTATGGGCAAAAAGATATATTTTGTGCGCGATAATGACAGGGTGAATTTAAAACAATACATCTGGCTGGATATGCTTTAATATACAAAGTTGTAAAATTAAGAAATCTGCCACAACGACAGATTTCTTTAATATATAATTAGAGATTTGCAACGTTATGATATACTTTTTGAACATCATCATCATCTTCAAGGGCATCAACAAGTCCTTCAAAGATTTCTAAATCTTCTGGTGAGAGTTCAATTTCTGCTTGAGCAATCATTTCTAATTCTGTTGTTGAGAATTCAGTAATTCCAGCTGCTTTTAGAGCTGCAATTCCTTTGTGAAGATCTGTAGGTTCAGTATAAATGACGATGTTTCCTTCTTCTTCGGTTACATCACGAACATCAACTTCAGCATCAAGCAAAATTTCAAAAATACGGTCTGGATCTGTTCCTGCAAATACAATGACGCCAGTATTGTCAAACATATAGCTGACAGAGCCTGCCGCTCCGATACTCCCGCCTTTTTTATTGAAAATTGTGCGGACATTAGCAATCGTACGGTTAACATTTGACGTCAAGGTTTCAGCGATAATCATTGAGCCATTGGGTCCAAAACCTTCATAACGACCTTGCACGAATGTTTCATCGCCGCCGCCTTTGGCTTTATCAATTGCTTTATCAATAACGTGTTTCGGGACTTGTGCTTGCTTCGCACGTTCAATAACGAATTTTAAAGATGAGTTTGATTCTGGGTCTGGTTCACCTTGCTTAGCAGCAGCATAGATTTCTACACCGAATTTTGCATATATATTAGACGTCGCACCGTCTTTAGCCGTTTTTTTAGCAACAATATTGGCCCATTTACGTCCCACTGGAATGCTCTCCTCAAAGATTTATTTACATTAAATGCAGGTTGTTAACCTGCATTTTTTCCGCGAGATTATATCATGATATGTAAATACTCGTCTATGAGAAATAAAAAACGACAATCTTACGTGATGTTACTTTAATTTTATCAATGGTTGGTGTTTTTGGTTGTCATTTTAAAATTTACATCTGGTGCTTTATTTTTATTGTTAACAATTGAGCTGAAGTAATAATAAATAAGTCAGGAAAAATAACTGTGATAATCCAGATAATAAACACTATTAAATTGCGCAGAGTGGACGAAAATATCTGTAAAACTGGACTGACTCCGCGGCAGTAGGTATTTCCTGTCCTCACGACAAGGTATGCTCGACGTTTTCTGGACTGATGCCGTTGAGGTTACATGAGACTCTATGAAATGAAAAACCCACGCAATTGCGTGGGTT
>NZ_SZWV01000074.1:8110-15071 GCF_005280945.1 Citrobacter sp. wls718 | reverse complement strand
CGCTGAGGTGAACGGAACCCTGAGGCGGAATCACATGTTCTCCATAATGTTTAACTGACAAGCAATGCTCCGATGTGGGCAAATAATTAATACGACAAATATTTACCACCATTTCATTCGCAGCTATTCTTAATTTGATTACTTTAAAAACAAGTGATTGAACGCAAAATGAGGCGCAAATGGATTGGTATCTAAACGTTCTTAAGAACTATTTTGGTTTTGGCGGCCGGGCTCGGCGCAAAGAGTACTGGATGTTTGTTCTGGTCAACATCATCTTTTCTTTCGTACTCAGCATCCTGGACAACATGCTTGGCTGGCAACGCGCCGGGGGAGAAGGCGTATTAACGACGATTTATGGTGTGCTGGTATTTATACCGTGGTGGGCAGTGCAGTTCCGTCGTTTGCATGACACCGACCGTTCTGCATGGTGGCTGCTGATCCTGTTGATCCCCATCATTGGCTGGTTGGTTATCATTATTTTCAACTGTCAGAACGGCACGCCGGGTAGCAACCGCTTCGGTGCAGACCCTAAACAACTGTCCTGACGTAGCACGTAGAGATGCCTGATGGCGCTGCGCTTATCAGGCCTACAACCTACTCCGTTTTGTAGGCCGGATAAGGTGCTTGCACCGCATCCGGCTTAACCCCACCTTATTTCCCCGCAAACAGCTTCGGAATTTCCCGCAGACACCAGGATTTGGCCTCACCCATACTGTCCCGTCGCCAGGCCATGATGATATCAATTTCGTTGGTGGACTCCGGGCTCACCACGCGCAAACGACCTGCGGCAATATCCTCTTCCACCAGCGGATACGGCATGGTCGCCACACCCAGCCCGGCCAACAGCGCCTGGCGCTTATCTTCGATTGAACTCACCGTCAGGCGCGGCTGTTTATCCAGTAACTGGACGGTCAGCACCGGGCGCTCACGGGCGGTATCCGCCACCGCAATGCCCCGGTATTTCACTCGGGTCACTTCCGACAACGGCTCCGGCTCCTGATGGATAGGATGATCCGGCGCGGCCACGTAGACGTTCATCAGCGTGTACAGCTTGCGGGAATTAATTTCTGACGATGAACGAAAATGCATATCCGGGGCGATCACGATATCCGCCCTTCCCTGCTCCAGGCGTTCCCATGCCCCAGCCAGCACCTCAGTGATCACTGAAAGCTGAGTATTGGCCTTCACGGCGAGCCGGTCGATGAGCGGAAAGAACGCTGCCGTGGGTACCAGCGCTTCGGTGACGATCGTCAGATGCGTTTCCCAGCCGCGGGCCAGCGCTTCGGCATCGGTGGTCAGCTTATCAGCCGCCTCGAGCAGCACGCGCCCACGTTCCAGTAGCATGCGTCCAACGTTAGTAAATTTTGTGCGATGGCCTGAGCGGTCAAACAACACCACATCCAGCTCTTCTTCCAGCTTTTGCATGGTATAGCTGAGAGCGGAAGGAACGCGCCCCAGTTCGTCCGCCGCAGCGGCAAAGCTGCCACGTCTGTCGATTGCATCCATTACGCGTAACGCTTCAAGCGTTAATGCCCTTTCTTTGGCCATGTCGTTCTCATTCAGGAAATTTGAACATACCGGGCAGAATATCTGGCTAACAATACAGCGTCCAGCCATTTAACATAAAAGGAAGTAAAGAGAGGTCAAGAAAGATGATTACTACCCGAACAGCAAAACAGTGCGGACAGGCAGACTACGGCTGGCTGCAAGCCCGTTATACCTTCTCCTTTGGACACTATTTTGATCCTAAGCTGCTGGGTTACGCCTCGCTGCGTGTTCTGAACCAGGAAGTTCTGGCACCGGGGGCCTCTTTCCAGCCGCGTACCTATCCGAAGGTGGATATCGTCAACCTGATCCTTGAAGGGGAAGCGGAATATCGCGACAGCGAAGGCAACCATGTCCGGGCAAAAGCCGGTGAGGTTTTACTGCTCGCCACGCAGCCTGGGATTAGCTACAGCGAGCACAACCTTAACAAGGATAAGCCATTAACCCGCATGCAATTATGGCTGGACGCCTGCCCGCAGCGGGAAAATGCCTGTGTACAGAAAGCCACGCTGGCGACCGGTAAGCATCAACTGATCGCCTCCCCGGACGGAGAACAAGGCAGCCTGCATCTTCGCCAGCAGGTGTGGATACACCATGTCGAATTGAAGCAAGGTGAATCACTGAGTTTTCAATTACACGGCCCCCGCGCCTATCTGCAGTCGATCCACGGCACGTTCCATGCGCTAACGGCTGGAGCAGAAAAAGAAGCGCTGACCTGTGGTGACGGCGCATTTATTCGTGACGAAGCTAACATAACATTAGTTGCCGATACGCCTTTGCGCGCTTTGCTGATAGATTTGCCCGTATAGTCAGGAAAAACAAGGGAGTACGACTATGAGCAAGAAAGCGTCAAAAAAGCGTAAGCCGGCGATCAAAGCCAAAATTCAGGACACGGTCGTCCAGACCAAAACCTTTGGCTATGAAGATATGCTGACGGAACTGGAAGCGATTGTTGCCGATGCCGAGCAAAGGCAGGAAGAAGAAGACGCCGCCTGATAAGGCGGCTCAGACTGACGCCGGGTGGCGGTTACGCCTTACCCGGCCTACAGATTAATGCGCTTTGCTGGCCATGATCTCAATGATCTGCTTGTCGGTTTCCTGCATCGAACGACATGCCAGCGCACACAGATTCGCAATAGATTGCTCGACATTATGCGCCACAATCCCTTCGTTACCGGTCACTGCCGTATCGTCCAGCGCCATGAGTACCGCCTTCCATGCCGCCGACGCGCTGGTAGACACTTTCATCGCACAGCTGTTTGACGCGCCATCGCAAATCATCCCACTCACATCGCCAATCATGCTGCTGATCGCCATAGCGATGGTGTTATAGCGCCCATCCACCAGCCATGCCATCCCCGCCGCCGCGCCCATCGCCGCCGTCGTTGCCGCACACAGAGCCGACAAGCGAGGAAGCTGATGATGGATATAGATTGCACTCAGGTGTGACAACATCAGCGCACGCGCCAGTTTTTCATCATCCGCACCAAAGTGCTCGGCCACCACCATCACCGGAACCGTGGCGGTGATCCCCTGGTTCCCGGAACCGGAGTTACTCATCGCCGGCAGCGTCGCGCCGCCCATTCTCGCATCCGACGCCGCACTGGTACGGATCAGAATAGCGGTTGAAAGATCGTTTGCCAGCAGGCCACGGGCACACTGCTTCTCCAGCGTAGCACCGATATGTAATCCCCATGTCCCGCGTAACCCCTCCTGAGACAGCGCCCCGTTTAGTTTTGCCGCCTGCAGAATAAAGCGGATGGACTCAAACGGCACCGCATTCACAAACGCCAGAATCTCTTCCAGCGAGGTGTGGGATAACACCGCCAGCGGCGAATCCAGCTCTTCATCCTGCGTCTGTTCTTCTTTACTGAACACCACACCATTATGGGTTTCGATGTGCACAATGTTGGTATGACCGCCAACAATCGTGACGCACGCCCACCCGTCACAGCTGTACACCTTAGCGCGTGAGAAGAGAATATCTTCGCAAGGTTGCTGCAGCATCACCGCCACGTTTCCGGCAGCCAGCATGGCTTTGGCGTCGGCTATGGCCTCTGCGGACGCATCCTTCAGCACTTCCAAACCCGCGTGGGCATTGCCACCCAGCGCACCCAGCGCAGCGGCGACGGGCAACCCTACCATTCCGGTGCCCGGTACGGTCACGCCCATGCCGTTTTTCATCAGGTTGGGTGAGACCCACGCATCAATGCGTTCAACCGCGCCGTTCAGCTCAGCGGATGCGACTGCCGCCGCCAAAGCCAGAGAGATAGGTTCGGTGCAGCCCAGGGCAGGTTTGACTTCTTCCTGCACCGCGCGGATAAAACAGTCCCATAATGGATTCAATGTAATCTCAAACATAGCAACGACCTTCACTCAGATAACTCAAGAAAATGCCAGGAACGGAGAAACGCACAACAGCAGGCCTGTGATGATGATCAGGTACAGGGAAGCGCCTTTATATTTGTGCAGTGCAGGAACTTTGTAGACCAGCCAGGCCGGGATCAAACAGCCCACCATGCCGAAGATTGGGCTACAAATAGAGGTGAAGCTCAGTACCGGCGCATTGAGCACAATTGCACTCCAGGCCAGTAAAATAGCGAAGACCATGATGCCGCGCTGAACGAAGATTTCGTTGATCTTCTCAGCAGGCATGTAGCGACGCAGCACATTCATCACAATACCTTGAGTCGCTTCACGGAAGCCTAAGTACACACCGAAGAACGCGGTCATCACGGCAAAGATGTTCAGAATAACGCTGACGATTTTCACCCAACCCGCGCCGTCGCCGCTAATAAACTGTGCGGCAATCGCCAGGGCGGAAATGTTCTGCTCGTAGGCTTTCACCGCTTCATCATGGCCCATTGCCAGGGTGAAAGAGACGGCGTAGAAGAAGACGGTGACAAACAGTATGCCAAACGCGATGTTCATGGCGCGCAGCGCTTTATGACGCGCGACCTCAATGGATTTTGCGCGAGAACGGTACGAGATAACCATCGGGCTTAAGGTTTGAATAAACAGAATCGAGGTCAGCGTAAAGGGCAGCGTAATAATCGCATTCTTAATCAGCAGCCCCATCGGCGGCAGCGAGCCAGCGTTATGCAAATGCCACATCCCGACCATCGACACGCCAAGGGCGGCAACGACCAGCAGCTTGGTCAACACCATGCCGGTGGAGATTTTAAACAGTAATTTTTCACCGCGTGACGAGATAGCCACCAGGATGCAAATCAGTACCAGGCCATAGAACGGGCTGTCGGACAGTAACCCTTCGGTCACGCCAAATGTATGCAGATACGAAGCGCTGTCGTTAGTGATGGCGGTGGAATAAACAAACATCCAGATAACCAACATCACAAAATACAACGCCCCTAACAGAATGCCCCAGTTTTTACCTAAATAACCGCTAATGACGCTTGGGTAATCTTTGCACTCAGGAGACTCAGCCAGCGTGTTGATGAACAGACGCTGGAACAAATACATCGCGGGATAGCCGATAATCGAGGACAGCAGGAATACCCACAACCCCATCAGACCTACCTGGACGGGAAGAAAAACAATCCCCGCGCCAATCGCCATACCGATACTCATAATGACCCAACCGGTGTCCATGCTGTCGAATTTAATGGCTTCCTGCCATTCACTTTCGGTCATTCCCGCCCGGCGCGCCGGAGCGGATGCGTCGAGTATTACGCTGTTATTCGTAGCCGTTTCCATAATTTCCCGCTTAATGTGTAGGTAGAGGTTTTTTTATTTTTTTCGTATTGCGTAAAGGCGATACGCAATTCATAAGATGCAGGCGAGCTCTTAGAATGAAGAAAATCATACGCTCAGGGTCAGAGAAAAACTTCACAAACAAAACCCTATAATCCCTACAGGTAAAGAAAGATTTTCTCTTGAAAACATCAAAGGTGGGATCGATTTCTTTTTTTGAAGCAGATTACAACAAAAAAAGGTGCACTTCTGTGCACCTTTTTGGTCATGCTATTTTGATTAACTCACATACACACTACTTTGATCGCCAGACCGCCGCGTGAGGTTTCGCGGTATTTATCGTTCATGTCTTTGCCAGTTTCATACATCGTCTCGATAACTTTATCGAGCGACACCCGAGGTTCTGACGTGCGGCGCAGCGCCATACGTGCGGCGTTAACCGCTTTTACTGCGTTGATCGCATTACGTTCAATGCACGGAATTTGCACCTGTCCGGCGACCGGATCGCAGGTTAACCCTAGGTTATGCTCCATGGCGATTTCAGCGGCAATACAGACCTGCGCCGGGCTCCCGCCAAGCAGTTCTGTCAGTCCGGCGGCAGCCATGGAACAGGCCACACCAATCTCACCCTGGCAGCCCACTTCGGCCCCAGAGATAGACGCATTCATCTTATACAGCGCGCCTATCGCCCCCGCGGCCAGTAAATAACGGGCGATGGAGTTCGCATTCACCGGGCGGCGGAACTTGTCGTAATAGGCCAGCACGGCGGGGATAATGCCACACGCACCGTTTGTCGGGGCGGTAACAACCCGGCACCCGGCGGCGTTCTCTTCGCTCACGGCCAGTGCGAACATGTTAATCCAGTCGATGACGTTCATTGGGTCACTGGACAGATTGTCGCTGGAAACCAGCAACCGACGTAATGCCACGGCGCGACGCGGAACGTTAAGCGGACCGGGCAGGACGCCTTCGGTGTTCATGCCGCGCTCGATACCGGCGTGCATGACATCCCAGATTGCCGCAAAACCCGCGTCAATCTCATCTTTACTGCGCATCGCCAGCTCGTTTTGCATCATCAGGCCGGAAACGGAAAGCCCGTTTCGCTCACACAGTTTCAGCAGCTCGCTGGCAGAATGGAAATTGTACGGCACATGCGCTTCAACGTCGTGCGCCTGACCAAAGTGATCCTCCTCAACGATAAAACCACCGCCAACGGAGTAATAGGTTTTGCTTAATAGCGTCTCGTTGCTGTTCCACGCGGTGATGCGCATACCATTTTCATGGCGCGGGAGCGTTTCGCTATGGAAGAGAATGTTCTCAGCAGGAGGGAAATCAACGATATGCGTGCCCTCTGCCACCGGGAGACGTCCGGTACGGGCCACGTCCTGGGTAAAACCCGCAATGGTATCAATCTGCACGTTTTGCGGACTGTTACCTGCGAGGCCCATCATGATGGCGACATCGGTCGCATGACCTTTTCCGGTCAGGGAGAGTGAACCATAAAGATCGACCACAATGCGCGTGGTCTGGTGCAATTCTCCGCTACTGACCAGTTGGTCGATAAAGCTTTTACCTGCGTTCATTGGCCCCACGGTATGGGAGCTGGAAGGTCCAATGCCAATCTTAAAAATATCGAATGCGCTAATCATATCCACACCCTCGGATTGCCGTTCAGTGAAGACCAGGTTTCACACTCATTAAC
>NZ_SZWV01000074.1:0-8074 GCF_005280945.1 Citrobacter sp. wls718 | reverse complement strand
GATCCTGACGATCGCCCCGCGGGGAGTTACACCGTGTCGCCGCGTACGGCGATGGCTTCAATCTCCAGCTTCACATCCTTCGGCAAGCGAGCAACCTGCACACAGCTGCGTGCCGGATAGATAGCCTCGTGCTCATCAAAGAACTGCTGATACACCTGATTAATGGTGGCGAAGTCGTTCAGATCGGCCACGAAAACGGTGGTCTTCACGATATCGTTCACTTTCAAACCGGCGGACTCAACGATCGCTTTCACGTTTTCCAGACTCTGACGCGCCTGATCGGTCACGTGTTCGGCAACTTCACCGGTCTGCGGACATACCGGGATTTGACCTGAGGTCAACACCATGCTGCCCAGATCCACGCCCTGTACGTAAGGCCCAATCGCCCCTGGCGCACAGTCGGTTGCAATAACTTTTCTCATAAACCCTCCGGCGTTAAAGCGCCTGGGTGAAAGTGCGTGAAATAACGTCCTGCTGCTGTTCGCGGGTTAGCGCGTTAAAGCGCACCGCATAGCCAGACACGCGGATCGTCAGGTTCGGATAGTTTTCCGGGTGCTCAATAGCATCCATCAGCATTTCGCGGTTCATGACGTTGACGTTCAGGTGCTGACCGCCTTCGACATGCGCTTCATGATGGAAATAACCGTCCAGCAGACCGACCAGGTTGGTTTTACGCACGCTATCTTCTTTGCCCAGTGCAGCCGGCACAATCGAGAAGGTGTACGAGATACCATCTTTGGCATAGGTAAACGGCAGTTTAGCCACCGAGGTCAACGAGGCGACGGCACCTTTGCGATCGCGGCCGTGCATCGGGTTCGCACCTGGCGCAAACGGCGTACCTGCGCGACGCCCGTCCGGGGTATTCCCGGTTTTCTGGCCGTACACCACGTTAGAGGTGATGGTCAGAATGGACTGCGTCGGCACCGCGTTGCGATAGGTTGGCAACACTTTAATTTTCTTCATAAAGCGTTCAACCAGGTCGCAGGCAATGCTGTCTACGCGCTCATCGTTGTTACCGTACTGCGGATAGTCACCTTCAATTTCGAAGTCGACCGCCAGGCCATTTTCATCACGGATCGGTTTGACGCGAGCGTACTTGATAGCCGACAGGGAGTCCGCAGCAACGGACAGACCCGCCATACCGCATGCCATGGTGCGATAAACATCACGATCGTGCAGCGCCATCAGCGCGGCTTCGTAGCTGTACTTGTCGTGCATATAGTGAATGATGTTCAGCGCACTGATGTACTGCACGGCCAGCCAGTCCATAAAGTGGTCCAGGCTCTCCATCACCGTGTCGTAATCCAGCACGTCATCCATCAGCGGAGCAGTTTTCGGCCCGACCTGGATTTTCAGCTTCTCATCCACACCGCCGTTGATTGCGTACAGCAATGTTTTGGCGAGGTTGGCACGCGCACCAAAGAACTGCATTTGTTTGCCGATGACCATCGGGCTGACGCAGCAGGCAATGGCATAGTCATCGCTTTCAAAGTCAGCGCGCATCAGATCGTCATTTTCATACTGTAAAGACGACGTGACGATAGACACCTGTGCGGCATATTTTTTGAAGGCAATCGGTAAGCCTTCAGACCACAGCACCGTCAGGTTCGGCTCAGGTGCCGGTCCCATGGTGTGCAGCGTATGCAGGTAGCGGAACGAGTTTTTGGTGACCAGCGTGCGGCCGTCCAGCCCCATCCCACCAATAACTTCGGTCGCCCAGATAGGATCGCCGGAGAACAGGGTGTCGAATTCCGGGGTACGCAGGAAGCGCACCATGCGGATCTTCATGATGAAGTGGTCGATCAACTCCTGCGCCTGCTGCTCGTTTAAGATACCGGCTTTGAAGTCGCGCTCAATGTAAATGTCGAGGAACGATGCAGTACGGCCCAGCGACATCGCGCCGCCGTTCTGCGATTTCACCGCGGCCAGATAAGCAAAATACACCCACTGTACGGCTTCCTGTGCGTTACGCGCCGGACGGGAAATATCGCAACCGTACTTCGCCGCCATTTCCTGCATTTGCAGCAGCGCACGACGGTGCTCAGACAGCTCTTCACGCAGGCGAATCGTCGCCTCCAGATTCTGCCCCCACTCCAGATTTGACTGGAGATCGGCAAACTGCTGCTCGCGTTCACGCACCAGGTAGCGAATACCGTACAACGCAACACGGCGGTAATCGCCAATGATACGACCACGGCCATAGCCATCCGGCAGACCGGTTAATACGCCGGACTTACGGCAGCGCAGCATATCCGGGGAATACGCGTCGAACACGCCCTGGTTATGGGTTTTACGCAGTTCGGTATACTGGTACTCAAAATCAGCATCCATTTCACGACCGTAAGCATCAAAAGAGCTTTTGATCATGTTGATGCCGCCGAACGGATGCAGCGCACGCTTCAGCGGCTTATCCGTTTGCAGACCGACGATCTTTTCCAGTTCTTGTTCAATATAACCGGCATCGTGCGCGGTGATCGTAGTGGCAATATTGGTATCGAAATCTACCGGCGCATGCGTCGAGTTTTCAATACGGATGCCCGCCATGACTTTTTCCCACAATGCGGTGGTTGCCGGCGTCGCTTCGGCGAGGAAAGATTCATCCCCTTCATAAGGCGTGTAGTTATGCTGAATAAAATCACGGACATTAATTTCTTCTTTCCAGTCCGTACCTTTAAAGCCAAGCCACGCGTCGGCATACAGCATATCGCTGGTATCGATATTTACCTTCATGAAAAATAATCTCTCTACAGAAAATTAATTATGCAAATTCTACTGGTGTGTTAATTCTGCCTAAATGAATGGCATCACGAGCAATCATTTTCTCTTCATTCGTCGGAATAACTGCACAAATAACTCGAGCATCATTAGCAGAGATAATTCTCTCGCCATGAGAATTTGGCAGACTATTCATTTCGCTGTCGATATTCACACCTAATACGGCCAGATGTTCAATCACCAGACGGCGAATTAAGACTGAGTTTTCACCAATGCCGCCGGTGAAAATAATCCCATCAAGACGATGTAACGATGCAGCATGTCCGGCGATATGGCGTGCAATACGATGCACAAAGGTTTTAATCGCCAGCTGCGCACGCTCGTGTCCTTCGTGCCAGGCTTTTTCCAGCGTACGTAAGTCAGAGGACAAACCGGAAATACCCAGCAGGCCAGACTCTTTATTAACGACACGCTCAAGGTCGCTCAGCGTCTGATTGGTTTCACTGGCGATCCACGCCATCGCGCCAAAGTCCACATCACCGCTACGCGTACCCATCATCAGTCCTTCCAGCGGCGTCATACCCATTGAGGTATCCACGCTTTGTCCGTTACGGACCGCGCAGATGGACGCGCCGTTACCCAGGTGCGCGACAACCAGGCCAGAATCATCATCCTGGAGGTCGAGAAGCTCGTGCGCTCGCTGAGAAACATAGCGGTGCGACGTGCCGTGGAAGCCATAACGACGAACACCCAGCTCCTCGTAATATTTCCACGGTAAACCGTACAGATAGGCTTCAGGTGCCATCGTCTGGTGGAAGCTGGTATCAAATACCGCCACCTGCTGTACACCCGGAAAAAGATGCTGTGCGGATTCAATCCCGCTCAGGTTCGCATAATTATGTAATGGTGCTAAAGGAGATACCCGACGAATATTGTCGATAACGTCATCTGTAATTATCGCTGATTCCGTAAAGATACTTCCACCGTGGGCAATGCGGTGGCCAATTAAGGCCACGCTATCCATTAAATTACGTTGTTCCAGTTCAGCGGCAATAGCCTTTAATGCGTCTTCGTAGCTGTGGTGAGCCAGCTTAGCCGGCTCCCCACCATTAATTGCTATGAACGCATTTTCAGAGTTAATACCGTCTGCAATTCCCGCCATTAAAACATCACAGTTGGCTGCATCCAGCACTGAGAATTTAATGGAAGATGAACCACAATTAATAACCAGTACTACCGGAAACTCATTCATTTCACTACTCCGCTCATCCTGAGCTTAAGGATTAAAACAGTTTGTAGACGATGTTCAGGATAGTCAGCAGACCAATCGCAGTAACAAACACGTTATCCAGACGGCCACGGTATTTCGCCAGAGACGGCGCTTTACGGATGGCATACATCGGCAGCAAGCAGAGCAGTGAGGCGATAATTGGCGCGCCCATCGCTTCAATCAGGTCCAGGATGTTCGGGTTGGCGTAAGCCACAACCCAGGTGGAACCCATGATGAAGATCATGCTGATGGTGTTAAGTTTGCCAACAGAGACTTTGTTCTTATCACCTTTATAACCAAACTTCAGGACCAGACCGTTCAGACCTTCCAGCGTGCCCAGATAGTGGCCGAAGAAAGATTTGAAGATAGCGACCAGTGCGATGATAGAAGCACCGTATTCCAGAACGGTCGCGAAGGTCGACTTGGTGCCGGACAGTGAAGCAAAGTGGTTCGCCAGGTATGACAGTACCGGAATGTTCTGCGCTTTGGCTTCGGCCATATTTGCCGGAGACAGCGTGAACAGGCAGCTAAAGGCGAAGAACATGACCACTGCAACCATCAGCATACTGGCGCGGGAGATGATCTTGGAACATTTCTGCTCGGTAAATTCGCGGCCATAATCTTTTTCATACTCTTCGCGTTTAGACACCACGAAAGAGGAAACAATTGGCGAGAAGTTGAAGGAGAACACCATGATGGAAATACCCAGCCATACGGTGACCAGAATACCGTCATGCCCGGTCAACGCTATATTGCTGAGATCCACCTGCTGGATAACCGCTGAGTTCCAGTAAGGGATCAGGGACAGAGAGATAAGTACCAGGCTGGCAATGAACGGCCATACCAGGAAGCTCATCACTTTAACCATCAGATCTTTACCGAAGTAGATGACGAATGCCATCAACAGCAGCAGGAACAGCGCGACGAAGCCACGATTAAGCGCTGGCATCTGCAACTGGTTTTCCCAGAAGGTCATAAAGGTGTTGGTAATGGTGACGCCATAAATCCACAGCAGTGGGCAAATCGCAAAGAAGTAGAGGAACGTGATGACCACGCCGCCCGTTTTACCAAAATGCTCTTCAACCGTTTCTGTGATGTTGCCGGAAGGGTTAGAACCGGAAAGACACAGGCGTGCCAGCGCACGGTGGCAATAGAACGCGATGGGGTACGCTAACACCAGCATTAACAGAATGGGGATCAGCCCGCCAAAGCCTGCGCGGATAGGGAAGAACAACACCCCGGCGCCGATGGCTGTACCAAATAAACCCAGTGTCCAGGTGGTGTCCGATTTGCGCCAGGACGATTGTTTTGTCTGGCTGGATACAATGCTATCAGTAGTACTCATATCCTATCCTCAACGAAATATATTAAGCGTCAACTAAACCAGTAATTTGGGATACACGAGAAAGGTCGATATTACCGCCAGAAATAATGCTGACTGTTTTTCTATTCTGGATATAGCTATCTAATTTCCCGCTTAATAATGCAGCACAGGCCAGCGCGCCAGCGCCTTCTGTCACAACTTTATTTCGCTGAATTAATGCCACCATACTGTTGCGAATTTCATCTTCGCTGACCAGGACAATGTCATCCACTAACTCACGAACGATTTCATAGGTCAAAGTACCCGGGCGGGAGACGTCACAACCATCCGCCAGGGTGCCGGTCGTTCGGTGCGTGGTTATTTCTCCAGCGTGGAAAGAAGCCGCCATGCCGTGAACGTTTTCAGACTGTACGCCAATAATTTTAATGGTCGGGTTGATAGATTTAATGGCTATCGCAATACCGGCAATCAGTCCGCCGCCACCAATTGGCACAATCACGTTATCGACATCATACAGATCTTCCAGAATTTCCAGACCGATAGTCCCCTGACCGGCAATCACTTTCGGATCATCATAAGGCGGAATAAAGATGCGGCCTTCAGTTTCAACAATCTCACTCACTTTAGCGATCGTGTCGTTGAAGTTGTCACCGTGCAGCACAACTTCTGCGGAGTAGTCGCAGGTAGCAGCCACTTTAGACTTCGGTGCGCCTTTTGGCATCACCACTTTGCCGTCAATACCGAGCATCGCACAAGAGAGGGAAACCCCTTGCGCATGGTTACCTGCAGAGCAGGCCACCACGCCTTTACATCTTTCCGCTTCAGTTAAAGAACTGAGCTTGTTAAAGGCACCGCGAATTTTAAATGAACCAGTACGCTGCATGTTCTCAAACTTAAGGAAAATTTCCCCTTTGCAACGTTCACTAAAATAGTTAGAGCGAGGCATTCCCGTTTTATAAATTTTCCCCGCCAGTCTTTTTTTCGCTTCGAGGATATCTTCAATTGCAACTGGGAGATCGTATGTAATGTGCATTAGAACCTCTTACCTGGGTATTAAAGTAAATAGATAGCCGTGACCAACGTCTGATATAGACCGATGGCATTAATTCCGTATTAAATCGAGTTTAATCTTTAATCAACTTCAATTAATTGCTTTCGTCGCTGGCAATTATATGATGAATATTCTTTGGCTAATTCCACCAAAATTGATGCTGCTTTTTTAATTCGATAATTTTTAGACCAGACGGCGGCGTAACGCGCGACCGGTAAGGCCTCTTCTACCGGAATAGTAATAAACTGGTTTGAACCAAATGGAGTGGTCATATCGCAGGGAATTACTGTTAAGAAATCAGCATTGAGAACAAGATTATAAATTGTGACGACCGAGTCTGTTTTAACGATGTTTTCACTGCTGATGCCATTTTTTTGTAACGTAGTAAGAAGCTCGCTGTAGTAACCCATATTCGTTTGCGGCAACACCCACTGTTCATTTTGCAATGCGCTCAGCGTAGTGATGCCGGTGCGTGTTCGGGACTTACTGGCAACCAGAACAAACTCTGACTCGAACAGCGGCTCCACATGCAGGTCGTGCAATTTCATCTCATCGCTTAACGTGCCGATTGCAAAGTCCAGACGCCCATCACGAACCGCTGGTAAGAAAGAGGAAAGCTGGGCTTCATACATGGAAACCTGCGCGTTCGGGAACACCTCTTTAAACTTCTTAATCATGCCGGACATGATGGTAAAGGCGATCAGTGAGGGGAAACCGAACGACACATCAACAACCGCATTGCTCGTCATGCTATTCATCTCATCAACCATGTTTTTCATTTCACGGGTAATAGATTCAGACCATGAGAGCATCACCTGACCGGCTTGGGTCAATGTGACGCCTGTATTTTTACGCACCACCAACTCAATACCAAAATAAGCCTCAACATCATTAATGATTTTGCTTACTGCGGGTTGAGTTAAACCTAATTCTTTTGCAGCTGAGCCGATAGAACCACTTCTAATGACTTCCTGAAAGACCACTAAGTGCTGTGTTTTAGGGAGAGAAATAGTATTCATATCGGCCTGCTCTAATTACTTTGTTGACGGCAGGAAGTGTACCAAATTAAACGTTCACGGATATGTGCGACCACTCACAAATCCCCTTCACTTACATTTTGTAAGATTATTATAAACCAATAAAATCGTTATTTATCAATGCAATGAAGAAAAACGATCTCACTTTAACCTGACTTTAATCAAAAAAAGATGGGGGGATAACGAAAATTTATGGCGATAACACATGCACGTTAACGGTTATTTAACCGACGGTTGAAAGATGATAATTCAAGCAATTACAGAGTAATTATCGGTCGGGATAACGTTTAAATTTAATGAGCAATTTATCAAATAAAATTATAATTTAATTATTATCGTGGTTAAATAACGCCATGCATCACACTATTTTGCCTTATTTGTTTGTAAAGAAACATTGCATTTATCATTATTCAAAACAAAACAAACAATAAATTATCAAATGCAACAATAAATTAACGCTGGTTTTTGATGTTTTCACAGCAAGTAATTTTGTGATTTCGATCGATTGCGTGTGTTTTTTCTATAGCGAAACGTATCGATAAGCGTTTTGTGTTAGCTGTCACAAAACTGGAAATTTTCAGCAACCCCTTTGCCGCTGAAAAAGACGTTTTCGAATAAATAACGGGAAAATAAAAATGAGATTTACCGCAAATTTGCCGGATGGCGGTGCAAGCACC
>NZ_SZWV01000062.1:0-6548 GCF_005280945.1 Citrobacter sp. wls718 | reverse complement strand
GTTCAAATCCGGCCCCCGCAACCACTTTCCCTTAGAGTTCTTTTTCAAATATACTGTGAAGACTTAGGCCTTCGTAGCTGGATTTGAAAAAAAATTCTTTCGGAAGGTTCTCCGAACCGCAGGTGCGGTTATAGGGTTCAGTTATCTAAAGCCCCGATTTATCGGGGTTTTTTGTTATCTGATTACAGAATAACTGGGCTTTAGGCCCTTTTTTTATGTCTTGGGGGTGGGCTTGTCCACATTAGAGCAAAAATTAACAGAGATGATTAAAGCACCAGTTGAAGCCTTGGGCTACGAGCTGGTCGGCATCGAATTTATTCGTGGTCGCACATCCACACTGCGCATCTATATTGATAGTGAAGATGGCATCAATGTTGATGATTGTGCTGATGTGAGCCACCAGGTTAGCGCCGTGATGGACGTTGAAGATCCGATCACCGTTGCTTATAACCTGGAAGTCTCCTCACCGGGTCTCGACCGTCCTATGTTCACGGCTGAACACTACGTGCGTTTCCTGGGTGAAGAAGTCACGCTGGTTCTTCGTATGGCGGTACAAAACCGTCGTAAATGGCAGGGCGTTATCAAAGCGGTGGATGGTGAGATGATCACTGTCACAGTCGACGGTAAAGATGAAGTGTTCGCGCTGAGTAATATCCAGAAGGCGAACCTGGTTCCCCACTTTTAACAGTCTGGATTGAGGTGAAAAGCCCGCGATGAACAAAGAAATTTTGGCTGTTGTTGAAGCCGTATCCAATGAAAAATCGCTGCCACGCGAGAAAATTTTTGAAGCGCTGGAAAGTGCGCTGGCTACAGCAACAAAGAAAAAATACGAACAAGAGATCGACGTTCGCGTAGAAATCGATCGTAAAAGCGGTGATTTCGATACCTTCCGCCGTTGGGTAATTGTGGAAGAAGTCACTCAGCCAACCAAAGAAATTACTCTGGAAGCCGCACGTTACGAAGACGAGAGTCTGAACGTGGGTGAATACGTTGAAGACCAGATTGAATCAGTCACCTTTGACCGTATCACCACCCAGACGGCGAAACAGGTTATCGTACAGAAAGTACGTGAAGCTGAACGTGCGATGGTTGTTGATCAATTCCGCGAGCACGAAGGTGAGATCGTCACCGGTGTGGTGAAGAAAGTTAACCGTGACAACATTGCGCTGGACCTCGGCAGTAATGCTGAAGCCGTGATCCTGCGTGAAGACATGCTGCCGCGTGAAAACTTCCGCCCGGGTGACCGTATCCGTGGTGTTTTGTACTCCGTTCGCCCGGAAGCACGCGGCGCGCAACTGTTTGTGACGCGTTCCAAACCGGAAATGCTGATTGAACTGTTCCGCATTGAAGTGCCAGAAATTGGCGAAGAAGTGATTGAAATTAAAGCGGCGGCTCGCGATCCGGGTTCTCGTGCGAAAATCGCGGTGAAAACCAACGATAAGCGTATCGATCCGGTGGGTGCTTGCGTAGGTATGCGCGGTGCACGCGTTCAGGCGGTTTCTACCGAACTGGGCGGCGAACGTATCGATATCGTCCTGTGGGATGATAACCCGGCACAGTTCGTGATCAACGCAATGGCGCCTGCAGACGTCGCGTCTATCGTGGTGGATGAAGATAAACACACCATGGATATCGCGGTTGAAGCCGGTAACCTGGCTCAGGCGATTGGACGTAATGGTCAGAACGTCCGCCTGGCTTCACAATTGAGCGGTTGGGAACTCAACGTAATGACCGTTGATGACCTGCAGGCTAAGCATCAGGCTGAAGCGCATGCTGCTATTGATACCTTCACCAAATATCTCGATATCGATGAAGATTTCGCGACGGTTCTGGTAGAAGAAGGTTTTGCTACGCTGGAAGAGCTGGCCTACGTGCCAATGAAAGAGCTTCTGGCAATCGACGGCCTGGATGAAGCAACCGTTGAAGCGCTGCGCGAGCGTGCTAAAAACGCACTGACCACTCTGGCACTGGCCCAGGAAGAAAGCCTCGGTGATAACAAACCGGCTGACGATCTGCTGAATCTGGAAGGATTAGATCGTGATATGGCCTTCAAACTGGCTGCCCGTGGTGTTTGTACGCTGGAAGATCTCGCTGAACAGGGCATTGATGATCTGGCTGATATCGAAGGGTTGACCGACGAAAAAGCCGGTGAGCTGATTATGGCTGCCCGTAATATTTGCTGGTTCGGCGACGAAGCGTAATAAACTGTAGCAGGAAGGAACAGTATGACAGATGTAACCGTAAAAACGCTGGCTGCAGAGATACAGACCTCCGTGGATCGCTTGGTACAGCAATTTGCTGATGCAGGTATCCCGAAGTCTGCTGACGACTCTGTGTCCGCACAAGAGAAGCAAACCTTACTGGCGCACCTGAACCGTGAGAACGGCTCTGCACCAGATAAGTTGACATTGCAGCGTAAAACGCGCAGTACTCTCAATATTCCTGGTACCGGTGGAAAAAGTAAATCGGTACAAATCGAAGTCCGCAAGACACGCACCTTTGTGAAACGCGATCCGCAAGAGGCAGAACGCCTTGCCGCGGAAGAGCAGGCGCAGCGTGAAGCGGAAGAGCAAGCCCGTCGTGAGGCAGAAGAAACTGCTAAACGCGAGGCGCAACAAAAAGCCGAACGTGAGGCCGCAGAACAAGCTAAACGTGAAGCCGCTGATAAAGCGAAACGTGAAGCTGCGGAAAAAGACAAAGTGAGCAATCAACAGACCGACGATATGACTAAAACCGCCCAGGCCGAAAAAGCCCGCCGTGAAAATGAAGCCGCAGAACTGAAGCGTAAAGCGGAAGAAGAAGCGCGTCGCAAGCTTGAAGAAGAAGCTCGCCGTGTGGCTGAAGAAGCCCGTCGTATGGCGGAAGAAAATGCCGGTGTTTGGGCAGAGCAAGAGAAAGCAAAAGGTGAAGAGGATAAGACCGATTATCACGTCACCACTTCTCAGCATGCTCGCCAGGCAGAAGACGAAAACGATCGCGAAGTAGAAGGCGGCCGTGGCCGTACGCGTACTGCGACGAAAGCTGCTCGTCCTCAGAAGAAAGGCAATAAGCACGCTGAATCTAAAGCCGATCGCGAAGAAGCACGTGCTGCTGGTCGCGGTGGTAAAGGTGGCAAGCGTAAAGGTTCTTCCCTGCAGCAAGGCTTCCAGAAGCCAGCTCAGGCCGTTAACCGTGACGTTGTGATTGGCGAAACCATCACCGTTGGCGACTTAGCGAACAAGATGGCGGTTAAAGGTTCTCAGGTCATCAAAGCGATGATGAAGCTGGGTGCGATGGCCACCATCAACCAGGTCATCGATCAGGAAACCGCACAGTTGGTTGCTGAAGAGATGGGCCACAAAGTTATCCTGCGTCGTGAAAACGAGCTGGAAGAAGCGGTAATGAGCGACCGTGACACTGGCGCAGCGGCTGAACCGCGTGCACCGGTTGTGACCATCATGGGTCACGTTGACCACGGTAAAACCTCTCTGCTGGACTACATTCGTTCAACGAAAGTCGCCTCTGGCGAAGCGGGCGGCATTACCCAGCACATTGGTGCATACCACGTTGAAACTGACAACGGCATGATCACCTTCCTGGATACCCCGGGGCACGCCGCGTTTACCTCTATGCGTGCTCGTGGTGCACAGGCAACAGATATCGTTGTTCTGGTTGTTGCAGCAGATGATGGCGTGATGCCTCAGACCATTGAAGCTATCCAGCATGCGAAAGCAGCGCAGGTGCCGATGGTTGTTGCAGTCAACAAAATCGATAAGCCAGAAGCCGATATGGATCGCGTTAAGAACGAACTGTCTCAGTACGGCGTTATGCCGGAAGAGTGGGGCGGCGAATCTCAGTTCATCCCTGTTTCTGCGAAAGCAGGTACCGGTATTGATGACCTGTTGAACGCTATCCTGCTGCAGGCTGAAGTTCTGGAGCTGAAAGCGATTCGTAAAGGTATGGCAAGCGGTGCGGTAATCGAATCCTTCCTGGACAAAGGTCGTGGCCCAGTTGCTACCGTCCTGGTTCGTGAAGGTACCCTGAATAAGGGCGATATCGTACTGTGTGGCTTCGAGTACGGCCGCGTTCGTGCAATGCGTAACGAACTGGGTCAGGAAGTCTTGGAAGCAGGTCCGTCTATTCCAGTTGAAATCCTGGGTCTGTCCGGCGTTCCGGCTGCGGGTGACGAAGTTACCGTCGTACGTGACGAGAAAAAAGCGCGTGAAGTTGCACTGTATCGTCAGGGCAAATTCCGTGAAGTTAAACTGGCTCGCCAGCAGAAATCTAAACTCGAGAACATGTTCGCCAACATGACCGAAGGCGAAGTTCACGAAGTGAACGTTGTCCTGAAAGCTGACGTTCAGGGTTCTGTCGAAGCGATCTCCGACTCCTTGCTGAAACTGTCTACCGACGAAGTGAAAGTGAAGATCATCGGTTCCGGCGTAGGTGGTATCACCGAAACCGACGCCACGCTGGCTGCGGCATCCAACGCGATTCTGGTTGGCTTCAACGTTCGTGCTGATGCCTCTGCACGTAAAGTGATTGAATCTGAAAGCCTGGATCTGCGTTACTACTCCGTCATCTATCACCTGATCGACGAAGTGAAAGCTGCGATGAGCGGCATGCTGTCTCCGGAACTGAAACAGCAGATCATCGGTCTGGCTGAAGTACGTGACGTGTTCAGATCACCGAAATTTGGCGCCATCGCAGGTTGTATGGTTACCGAAGGTACGATTAAACGTCACAACCCAATCCGCGTTCTGCGTGACAACGTGGTTATCTATGAAGGCGAGCTGGAATCCCTGCGCCGCTTCAAAGATGACGTTAACGAAGTCCGTAACGGCATGGAATGTGGTATCGGCGTTAAGAACTACAACGACGTTCGCGTTGGCGATATGATCGAAGTGTTCGAAATCATCGAGATCAAACGTACCATCGCATAATTTTCGTCGTCTTTTGGGCTGCCGCTGTGTTGGCAGTTCAAGGCATAGAAGCTTATTTGAGGTAGGCCGGGTAAGCGAAGCGCCACCCGGCAATGAAATTTAAAAAGGGGCTTATGGCCCCTTTTTTGTCTTTATTCTGGAGAATTTATTATGGCGAAAGAATTTGGTCGCCCGCAGCGCGTGGCCCAGGAGATGCAAAAAGAGATCGCACTCATCCTGCAACGCGAAATCAAAGATCCGCGCGTCGGCGTGATGACTACCGTGTCCGGCGTTGAGATGTCTCGTGACCTGGCGTATGCCAAAGTGTTCGTGACGTTCCTGAATGACAAGGACGAAGCTGCCGTGAAGAACGGTATTAAAGCCTTGCAGGAAGCCTCAGGTTTCATCCGCTCTCTGCTGGGTAAAGCCATGCGCCTGCGTATCGTGCCGGAACTGACTTTCTTCTACGACAACTCGTTGGTCGAAGGGATGCGCATGTCTAACCTGGTGACCAGCGTGGTGAAGCATGACGATGAACGTCGTGTGAATCCTGCGGACGACAGCAAGGAGGACTAATGAGTCGTCCTCGTCGTCGTGGTCGCGACATTCATGGCGTCCTGTTGCTGGATAAGCCGCAAGGCATGTCCAGCAATGACGTGCTGCAAAAAGTAAAACGCCTCTACAATGCCAACCGTGCCGGTCATACCGGTGCGCTGGATCCGCTGGCGACAGGCATGCTGCCTATCTGCCTGGGAGAGGCGACCAAGTTTTCGCAGTACCTGCTGGACTCTGACAAACGCTATCGCGTGGTGGCCCGCCTGGGACAGCGTACTGATACCTCTGATGCCGATGGGCAAATTGTGCAGGAGCGTCCGGTGACGTTTACCCCGGAACAGCTTGCCAGCGCGCTGGAGACGTTTCGCGGTGACATCCAACAGATCCCGTCGATGTACTCAGCGCTGAAGTATCAGGGTAAAAAGCTGTACGAGTACGCGCGTCAGGGTATTGAGGTCCCGCGTGAATCCAGACCGATTACTGTGTACGAACTGCTGTTTATTCGCCACGAAGGTAATGAACTGGAGCTGGAAGTCCATTGCTCCAAAGGCACGTACATTCGCACGATTGTTGACGATCTGGGCGAGAAGCTCGGATGCGGCGCGCACGTGACGTATCTGCGTCGTCTGACGGTCAGCAAGTATCCGGTAGACCGTATGGTCACGCTGGAACATTTGCACAGCCTGGTTGAACAGGCTGAACAGCAGAACATTCCGGCGGCAGAATTACTTGATCCGCTGCTGATGCCAATGGACAGTCCGGCATCGGACTACCCCATTGTTAATCTGCCTTTAACATCATCGGTTTACTTTAAAAATGGTAATCCGGTACGTACGTCGGGCGTGCCGCTGGAAGGGCTGGTTCGCGTGACGGAAGGCGATGATGGCAAATTTATCGGCATGGGGGAGATCGACGATGAAGGTCGTGTCGCCCCTCGTCGACTGGTGGTTGAGTATCCTGCATAGCGCTCTCTGTCTTGCGATAAGAAGGCGCTGCGAGTAGAATACCGCCGCTTAACGTCGCGTAAATTATTTAACAGTTCGCGCGGCGTGTACACAAAATCATTCGAGCTGCATCAAGGCGGCAAGTCTG